>NZ_CP188298.1:0-93670 GCF_050037615.1 Serratia sp. 2C06
AACTACGGGTTCTGAACGTGGAGGGGTTGCTGCTTGCTGGATTTTATCGCCCGGTAGGTTTTCTCGATTTTGCTTGCATACTTGTAACGTCGTTGCGCCTGCTTAGGCGAATCTTTAAATCCTGCATTATAAGCGCCCACTGCCTGCCAGGTCGCTCCCCACTTCTTAAAGGCAATCGCGAGATAATAAGCACCGGTGTAGATGTTCATGCACGGATCTTGCTTCAGGTGCCGTTCTGAAACCCCTATCGATGAGAGCGAGTTAAAGTGCTGGGAGTCAATTTGCATTAACCCCACGCCGTACCCTGTTGTAGGATTTTGGCCGATAGCCACGGGATTAAAACGTGACTCGTTCCATGAAATAGCACGTAGCAGATCCGGGTCGATGTGATAATCCCGACCCGCCATGTCAAAACAATCAGCCATAGTGGCCGTTGAACTGAATAGCATTAATGCTGCGATGAGGTTCTTCATGGTTTCCTTAAAATCCCTAGACCTGGTGAAAATCTAGCCTTTTCGGGATCTCGAGTCAACAAATTCGCGCTCTTTGGGGTAACAGCATCACACCCCACGCAAAATTGTATTTTGCAGAATTATTCATTAAAAACATGTGGTTATATTCTTTAAATGATTGTTGTACTTTTATATTGCAAGAAGATAGAGTCGTGTGAGACTCTAACTAGAGTCGTTATTCGAGTTCATACTCGACTCTATATAGAGTTATCACTAAATTTCATATAGATAAGCGGACTCGACCCTAGAGGCGAGTTGTGTGTTTTTGCTTTCCTAGCTATCATTAGACTCGCAATTAGAGTCGGATTTGATTCGTGCAGGCCAACTCAAAATACATACAGATTATCTGTCAGCTAATAATGTCATGGAGTAAAAATTATATGGCAAGAATTCAAGCATATGTCAGCAAGGAGGCGGTTGAAAAGATTCACGCGATTGTTGAACAGCGCCGTCAAGAAGGGGCTGCTGAAACAGAAGTAAGTACATCTAGTGTTATTTCTATGCTTCTTGAACTCGGTCTCAGAGTCTATGAAGCACAGATGGAAAGAAAAGATGACCCGTTTAATCAGACTGAGTTTAACAAAACTCTTTTGGAAAATGTATTGAAAACTCAACTTGCAATGGCAAAGGTTCTTGGTGCAAGTACTCTAGCTCCACATGTTGCAGATAAACCAAAACTCAATAACTACCAGCAAATTATTTCAGAAATAAAAGACTCGGTTCAAGAAGATTTGCAACGGTTCTTTTTGGTTAACGACAACTTTGAACATGGTGATGATTGAAGCTGGTTTTTAGTGTGATTTTAAATATTTCCATTATAGTCAAAGTGAAAGTGATGTTTAATTTAATAAAGGAGTGTGTATGCAAGGAAATCTAAAACTATATGGCTTTTTTGTTGGGCTAACTGTTACCATAATGATTACATGTGATACCTTGGTTTACAAGGTTCTCGATGTGTATGGTTTCAAAATAACTGCAAGTGGTATTGTATTTTCGTTGTGTTTTTTAATATCAACACTCCTAACAGAGGTGTATGGCTATAAGTTGTCTGTAAGAGCTATTTGGATAATGGTTATATGTCAAAGCTTATATGTTTTGATTCTTAATGTAGCTGCTATTATACAACCTGAAGAGAATGCTATTGCAAGTGGTTATTATTTTCTATATCACGAGTTCTGGAGGGTTATGATTGGGACTTGGGTGTCTGTACCAGTATCATATTTTGTTAACGGATTTATTATATCGAAAATGAAAATAGTGTTTTCTGGAAAGTACTTTTTTGTGAGATATATCGTAGGTTCTATGACTACGCAAGCAGCTTTATTGCTAACAGCTTATCCAATTAGTCTATCCGGCAAGTACACATTCATGGATTTAGTAAATATCATCAGTACAACATGGTCATATAAAGTCGTTGTCTCAATAATCTTGTTACCCCTTGCTATATATTTGGTCGGTATTGTAAAAAGAATTGAAAAAACCGACCACTATGATTGGGGTGCATCTTACAACCCGTTCAAGTAATAGCAGAAGGATTTGCCATGAGAATTATACAAATCACTGATACACACATTTATTCTGAAGGGAATAAGATTGGGTTAAAACACCTTTCTAATCTGAGATGTATTATTGACTTTATTGAGTCAAATCTTGATCGGATTAACGCAGATTTAATCATGGTTACTGGGGATGTATCTCATGATGGTGGAGAGGCGTCTTACGAGAAGTTTTTTAAAGCGATGAGTCATGTTTCTTTACCTGTCTATGTTATACCTGGAAATCATGATAACAAACAGAGGTTGCGTTATGTTTCCGAGAAATATGATTGTGGTTTAAATGTTAATTCATTTTGTAATAAGGACTGGCGTATACTGAGTGTCGATTCTGTTGTGGATAATGAGGATTATGGTTTTATAAAAAATAATGATTTGGTTAATTTTGAAAAGGAAATTTTAGCAAGTCAAAGTAAAAGAATTGCAGTATTCTTACATCATCATCCTATTCAAGTTGGCACTCCGATTGTAGATGATTGTATGTTGATGAACGCATCTGAATTTCTTGATGTTTGCCAGCGTTTGAATGTTGCCTTTATTGGTTCAGGACATGCTCATACACTGTTTCAACGTAAGATTGGAGATGCCCTGGTGTCAGTTTCTCCAGCTGCGTGTTCTCAATGGAATAATGGAACTAGAGAGGTTTCCTTCATTGATAATAGCGCGTTTAGTGTAGTTAACCTTAGTGAACATGTGCATGTAGCACCTTGGTTTATTTGATTAATGTAAGTTTTGTTTTTTTAGGTTTTATTTTTAAGATTTGATTTTTTGATTGGGCAGAGAGCTCTCTGCCTTCTTTTATTCCTGTATAAAATGCAATTTTTGTTGCATCTAATGAATCGGTTTTATCAACGATATCTCTGTTTCTCACAAACTCTATGCCTGAAATTGATATTGAGTTAATCCCATTCCTTAGAGTCCAAGTACAGTTTCTTTTTTCTTCCAATATTGTATATTTTCTTGATTCCATTTTAATCTTTGATTCGGTTTCTGCTATATGAGCTATGTCTTTCGGATTGACATGCCTTAAAAAATCTCCCTCAACTAGTTGATTCCAACTTTTTTTTACAAACGTATGTGTTCCGAACTCTTTGAACAGCCAATATCCATCCGAAGTCCTTTCAACACTGTGATCTAATGTGTATATATAACATGGAGTAAATATCTTCTTAATAAACATAGTGATTTTGTATAATTCCATATTTTACTTCATCCTCTTTACTGTTTTCAATAACACCCCGACGATTGTGTAGTCACTATAAGACTTGGCTACGTTGTCTGATTCAAACGATATATTTGTAAATTGTAAGCTTCCATCTGAAACGAAAACTCTTCTCAAGCATATTGGGTAATTCTTTAATTTAACTAAAACAATATCGCCATCGCAATATTGTTCTTTTAAGGATATTACGCAATATGTGCCACGATCTAATTCTGGGGAGAGAGAGTTGTTTGTTATTTCAACAGCGAAAAGCGAATCATCTTCAATATTATCAACTTCTGTTGTGTATGTGCCTGTTGATTTGATCTTATTTGCTAGATATCTCTCAATATCACTATAGGTTATAAGGGGGATTGATTTTACATTTTGACTAACTTCTCCAGTAACTCTCAAGTCGTTATCTGTAAGGTCACCTACTTTAACGTTGAAATAATCTCCAATGGAGGTAAGAGTCGATATCGTTGGATTACCAACTCCCTTTCTAAGATTGTTGATGGTTGCTATACCGATCCCTGTCTCGATACTTAGCCGATTGGCGTCAACACCATGCAAACGCATGAGGTAAGTAAGGTTTTCGCCTATCATTTTCAATGACATATGATTTTCTTCTGATGTTTTAATGTGTTTTTGTTGCATTATAATGTTTTCTGCCTATACTTTAATGTGTGCGGAGTGTGATCAAGTAGCGTTGGTCCACTCTCAGTGTAGTACTGACTGTTTTACTGCATCCACTGTTTGTGACGTTCTTATGACTATTGTTGTAAGTGTAAGATGTAACAGGGATTTTTTGTCTTATGATGGCTTTTCATCCTCGTTAACTAACATAACTTACGGTTTTTATGGAAAAATCTCAATCGGAACATGAGTACAGTTCTGTTTCTATCACCCTTCAGCTTGGTCCTGATGTGAATGAACTGCTAACGCATGCTGCAAATAGGTCTGGGAGAACAAAACGTCAGGAGGCTCTTTTGAGGCTCACAGACCATCTTCAGCAAGTCCGAGATATAGCCACCCAGGGCAAGAGTTTTAAATTTTAACCAATTAATATCTGAATTTAATAAGGAGGCTAACTACAAATATCAAATCAAACTTTAGATAAACAGACCAAATCTGGATATTAAAACATATCCATACGTGATTTTTATTTTATAGGAAATTTAATAATGAATGCTTCATTAAGCGCTCAGGGGCCTTCTGTTGCCCAACGTCAGGGTTTTTCACTGCGGCAGTTGTTTTCTCGTCAACGCGTTGTGAATTTCCTCAAACTCGTTCTGCCTTTTGCCGTTCTGACCGCGTTATTCCCGCAGCTGGCGTTGGCTGCCGGGGCTTCCGGTGACTTGCTTAAAACAGGTGACGATACCGTTAAGCAGACCGCCGGCAGCGGCTCCACCATGTACAAGTGGATCATCCTCGGTGAGGTCGTGACCGGGCTGTGCCTCTATGTCTTCACGCACAGCTTCAAGTTCCTGTTCGGCTTCATCATCCTGTCCATCATCGGCAACGTCGGCATGAAGGTCGCCGGCTACTGAGGAGGCATTATGTCGGGAGACGATATCAATCTTTACCGTTTCCCGAAAACACTGAACAACCAGGGCCGCTGGTTTGGTTTAACCCCTGACGAATTAATTCCCATTGTGCTTTCTGCCTGCTGGTTCTTTTGGCAGGGCAAACAGATTGCGGGGATTATCGTGGCGGCACTGGTTTATCTGGCAATACGCAAAGTTAAAAAAGGGAAGGGCAGCGTCTGGTTGCGCGATTTGGCGTACTGGTATCTGCCCACCTTTATGTTGCGTGACCTTTATAAAAAAGTGCCGCCTTCGTGTTTTCGGCAATGGATTAAATAGGGTGAGGGAATGAAACATTCAGCCAGACTTAATTCCAACAGGATTATCGCCCTGAGTTTCGTGTTACTCGGTGTGCTGTTATTCCTGAGCATTGTTTCTATCGTCATTCTCTCCGTGACCAATTACAAACTACAGGGCGATCGTCAGGTCGTCGCCGTACCCATGTTGTTCAAGGCACCGTTTGCGATTTCAGAGAACAGTATGGACGCCGGCTATCTCGAGCAGATGGCGCTGAGCTTTGTCTCACTGCGTCTCAACGTCTCCCCTGAGACGGTTGATGCCTCGCATCAATTTCTGCTGACGATGGTCAAGCCCGCTTCGCAGAAGGAACTCAAGCTGACGCTGGCCAAGGAGGCCAACCAAATCAAGAAGAATGACGTTAATGCGGCGTTCTTTAAAACCGGAGTTCGCGTCTATCCCGCCGAAGGCCGCGTCGACATCCTCGGTGAACTCAAAACCTGGTTCGGCGACAGCAAGCCGGACTCGGTGCTCAAGCATTACGCCCTCTATATCGACAGAACTGACGGCGTGACCTGGCTGGCCAAATTTGTCGAGGTATCTGATGAAAACAAATAATCCCGTCCTCGGGTGGCTGATTGCCGGCGCGCTGACCGCTGCCGGCACCGCACAGGCCGGCACGGTGCTGGCGCCGGTCACCATTCCTCTGCAAAACGGCAGTCAGGCGGCCGTTGCGCTGAGTAACAGTGAACCCAACCTGTTCAACGTCCCCGGTGACAGCGTGCTGGCGGTGTCCGGCGTGGACGAAAACCTGGTGCGGTATGAACCTACCGCCAACGGCGGGCTGGTGCTCAGCACGCTCAACAAAAAGCCCTTCACCTTCGTCATCGAAACCGAGCGCGGGATGAATTTCTCCATTCGTGCAGTCCCACGCGCCGGCGGTGGCCGCACGTTCCAGCTGGTCAGTGGTGATCGTGGCGTGTCCGAACCGGCACGCATTTGGGAACAGTCACAGCCCTATGAATCGATGCTGGTCGACCTCAACCGCTCACTGATGGAAGGGCGGTTGCCGGTAGGTTATGGTCGGGTGCCTGTGACCGCCGAGCAGCTGGCAGCGCCTTACGGCCTGCGTGCCGAGGCTGCCCAGGTCTGGAAAGGCCACAACCTCAAGGTGGTGCGCTTTACCGTCAGTAATCCCGGCACGTCACCGCGCTGGGTGAACGAGCACGATTTCTGGGCGGCGGGAGTGCGGGCGGTGATGTTCGACACGCCAACCCGCCAGATTGTTGCCGGCGGTCGTGCAGGTGTTTGGATCACTTTCTCCGGGGAGGCAGCCGATGGCCAACATTAATGTCATCGTCAAACGCAAACAGTTCCTGTGGGCTGGCGGCGTTGCGCTGGCGCTTGCCGCGGCCGTTGGCGTGGGCTGGTACGTCTCGCAGGACAGTGAGAGTGAACCGACGCAGGCCAGCGAACCGGCCCCTGACATGACCGGGGTGGTGGACAACACCTTCGGCGAGCGGGCGACCGAAAACGCCATCACGCAAACCCAGGTGGCGCAGGCCGAAATCAACAAGCAGTTCTCCTCGCTGCGTCAGGAGATCGACATGCTGAGTAAGGCGCACCAGGAAGACCAGAAGCGCATCAGCATGCTGGAAGACGAAAACCGCAAACTCAATAACCAGACAGGTGGCGACGGGACCCCAACACCAGGGAGCACCACGCCCGGCGCCACCGCCATTCCCCCTCTTGCTGCCGGTGTGACGCCGGAAGGCGAGCCGATGCCGTCGGCCTTCCCTCCGGCTCCCGGCGGCCCGGTGCCACCGCCAACCGCCTTCTATCCGGGGCGCGGCGCGGTTCCTCCGCCGGTCGTGGACTACACGCCTGTCCCGGTGCCGGGCCAACTGTATCGCAAGGTGCTACGCCCAAAAGACGCCGGCAAGCCAAAGAAAAAGTACCCCTACATCCCGACCGGCAGCTTCGCTAAATCCATCCTGATTGAGGGGGCGGATGCCAACGCCTCGGTGACCGGGAACACGGCCACGGTGCCGATGCAGGTACGGTTGACCGGCCGGATCGAGATGCCGAACAGCAAGACCTACGACGCGACCGGCTGCTTTATCAGCATGGAGGCCTACGGTGACGTCTCCAGCGAACGCGCCATCGTGCGCACCCGCAAAATCAGCTGCATCCGCGGTGACGACATAATCGATCAGGACATCGACGGTCACGTTTCCTTTATGGGCAAGAACGGCGTCAAGGGTGAGGTGGTGATGCGTAACGGCAAAATCCTCGGCTTTGCCTGGGGCGCCGGGTTCCTTGATGGGTTAGGTGAAGGTGCCGGCCGGGCAGCACAGCCGACCGTTGGCCTGGGCGCAACGGCCAGCATGGGCGCCGGCGACATTGCCAAATCGGCCCTCGGTGGGGGGGCCAGCAAGGCGGCGTCGACCCTCAGCGATTACTACATCAAGCGCGCCGAACAGTATCACCCGGTTATTCCGATCGGCGCCGGTAACGAAGTCACGGTGGTGTTCCAGGAAGGCTTCCAGATGAAAACCATCGAGGAAGTGGCGGAGGAAAAAGAGAGCCGGCAGCAGGCGCAGACCGACGGGGGCGATCAGTCTAAGTCCGGGCAGAACCTGAACGGCTTCAACACCGATCAGATGCTGAATCACCTCGGCAAGGTTGATCCAGCGCAGTTCGGTATTGGTACAGGGAGTGGCCAGTGATGGACATAAAAGAGCAGAAGTCCACGTTGAAGGCGCTATTGCATCTGTCCGAAGTTTATTCGCGGTTTGGAAACATTCCACATTTCAGCGCCGTGGGCTGGTTGGTGATGGGGGCTGTCATCGCGGTGGTGGAGTGGTTTTGGTTTTTACTGGGCGGTGGGTTGCTCTCTGGGATGCTGATATTTGCTCTGATTTTAATTGTGCATTGGGAGCTTACCCGATTCACCCGCGCCTCTGTCTTGCAGGAAATATCGCGGTTGTTGGCGCGTTATCCAGCCCGGCTGCAATACGAATACCAGTCGTTACTCCAGGATATTGGCGCGGGGACACCAGAACCTCCAGCGGCGATAAGCGGCTTTCACGACAGAGTCCTTATTCAAATGTGGGGCTGTAAGTTAAGAGATTGGGCTTATGAGGAATATGCCCTGTTGGGACATGGATGTACGCAGAACTTACATGACGCTATGGGGCAGTCGAATGAGGCTCATTCCGATGCCGCAAACACGCTTCTTGAGAATACCCACCACAAGGTGGTGGCATTTCGCAAACCTGGACCCGTTCAACAGGACGATAAGGAGACAGACCGATGAATAACAATGACAAACCCACTATCAAGCATTTCGATGACTTTCCCTTTACGGGAGGCGCTTCTGCAGAAATCGGGAACCTCGTCGTCTGCGGCCGAACCAGTGTGGGGAAAACGACGCTGATGCAGTCCATCGTGGGTAAATACAGCGCGGATGCCGTGCGGCAGGGCATTGCTATTGCACCGACACCACCTTCTAAGGATGAGACCAAATCATGAAATCACTGCTTTTATTCCCCGTTGTGGGTGGCGTGCTGCTGCTGGCCGGTTGTGCCGGCGTCAGCAGCGAGTTCGGCTGTAACGCCACCACCTCCGACAGCTGCATGACGATGGAGCAGGCCAACGAGAAAGCCAAGTCACTGGAAGAGGACGGCGGAGCAAAGCCGGCTGCGGCCGCATTGCCTCGCCTGGCTGACGGCGACTTTGCGGCGATTGGTCGGGATACCGGCCCGGTGCCGGTTGCGGTCGGCAGTTCGTCACGCTTGCTGCCACGGCAGGGGGCAGCCTCCCCGGCACCAATGATGCCGACGTATCCGGCGATCGCTGCGCCGGCCTCCATCGTGACGACCGTCAGCACCTGCACGTTGCCACGCTGCGCCGGTGTTGGCAGCACCCGACCGGTTCGCCAGGCCGAACAGACGGCGCAGCTGTGGATCGCGCCCTGGATTGACAGCCAGGACGTCTATCACCAGCCGGGCAAGGTGCTGTTCGTGGTTAAACCGGCCGGCTGGGGCAAACCCCAGTCCGTGTATTGACAGGAGCCCTTCATGAATTTGCTCGACAAGGTCACCCATACGGCTAACAGCCTGCTGTCGGCGCTCAAAATGCCCGATGCGTCCAGTCAGGCCAACCAGCTGCTCGGCGATATGCGTTTCCCGCAGCTGAGCAGCCTGTTGCCTTATCGTGATTACGACGAAAGCTCGGGGTTGTTCATCAATGACGGCTCTATCGGTTTCATGCTGGAAGTGCAGCCGCTGACCGGCGCCAGTCCGACCGAGGTGCTGGCCATCGAGAGCCTGCTGCGTACCAAACTGCCGCGCGGCGTACCGCTGTCTATCCATCTGATGTCCAGCAAGCGCGTGGGTGACCACATCGAGTCCGGCCTGCGTGATTTCTCCTGGTCGGGACGGGATGCCGACAAGTTCAATGCCATCACCCGCGCCTTTTACCTGACGGCGGCGGAAAACCGGTTTGCGCTGCCCCTCGGTGTCGATATTCCGTTGACCCTGCGTAATTACCGGGTGTTTATCTCGATGTGCATCAAGGCCAGGCGCAATAACAAGGCCGCCTTTTTACAGATGGAGAACCTGGTGAAGGTGCTGCGTGCGTCACTGATGGGCGCCAAGATACCTTCCTGGCCGGTTGATGCCGGCGCCTTTATCAACGTGGTCGGCGAGATGATCAACCACGACCCCGATCAGTTGTATGACACGAAACGCACGCTCGACCCCTATCAGGATTTGAACTTTCAGTGCATCGACAACGGCTTCGGTATGAACGTTTACCCTGACTGCCTCAAGATAAACTTGCGCAGTGCGGGCCGTGAGAACGAGAGCGTGGCACGGGTGATGAATTTCCAGCTGGAAAAGAACCCAGATATGGCATTTTTGTGGGCCAGTGCCGACAACTACGGCAACCTGCTGAACCCCGAGTTGTCGATCGCGTGCCCGTTCATCATCACGCTGACGATGGTGGTCGAAGAGCAGGAGAAGAACCAGTTCGAGGCCAACCGCAAATACCTCGACCTGGAGAAAAAATCCCGCACATCCTATGCCAAGGTGTTCCCGAACGTGGTGGCGGAAGCCAAAGAGTGGGGGGAGCTGCGCGAGGCGCTGTCGTCCAATCAGACGGCGCTGGCCTCTTACTTCTACAACGTCACGGTATTTTGCGAAGACAACGAAAACGTGGCGCTGCGCTGTGAGCAGGATGTCATCAACACCTACCGCAAAAACGGTATCGACCTGATCGCCCCACGGTTCAAGCAGCACTGGAATTTCCTGGCCTGCCTGCCGTTCATGGCCCATCACGGTGTGCTGGATGACCTGCGCAAACACGGCGCCGTGCACCGGGCCAAGACGCTGAACGTGGTCAATCTGATGCCGGTGGTAGCCGACAACCGTCTGGCACCGTCCGGCCTGCTGGCCCCCACCTACCGCAACCAGCTGGCGTTTATCGATATCTACGCCAAAGGTATGAAAAACCCCAACTACAACATGGCGGTGTGCGGGACGTCCGGCGCCGGTAAAACCGGACTTATTCAGCCGATGATCCGCAGCGTGATCGACGCCGGTGGTGTGGCCTGGGTGTTTGATATGGGCGCCGGCTACAAATCGCTTTGCGAGAACATGGGCGGCGTTTATATCGATGCTGAGTCGCTCAAGTTCAATCCCTTTGCCAACATCGTCAACATTAATGAAAGCGCGGAACGCCTGCGCGATCAGCTGTCGGTGATGGCCAGCCCGGACGGCAACCTGGATGAAGTCTCCGAGTCCCTGCTGCTGATGGCAGCGAAAGCGGCCTGGCTGTCCAAGGGGCGTTCGGCGCGCATCGATGACGTGGTGGATTTTCTGAAAGAAGCCATGGATGCCGAGGAGTACCGCCAGTCACCGCCGATCCGCACACGTATTCATGAGATGACCATCCTGCTCGACAAGTACACCCGAGGGGGCATTCATGGCGAGTTCTTCAACTCGGACGAACCGACGCTGCATGATGACGCCCGCATGGTGGTGCTGGAGATGGGGAGTCTGGAAGACCGGCCCGATCTGCTGGTCGCCGTGATGTTCTCCCTCATCATCTTTATCGAAGGTCGGATGTATCAGACGTCGCGTAAGACCAAAAAGCTCTGCGTCATCGACGAGGGCTGGCGCCTGCTGGACTTTGAGAACAAGAAGGTCGGCAAGTTCATCGAGAAAGGCTACCGCGTGGCCCGTAAACACGGCGGTGCCTACATCACCATCACGCAGAACATCAAAGACTTTGACTCCGAAGAGGCATCGAGCGCGGCGCGGGCTGCCTGGGCCAACTCGGCGTACAAAGTCATCCTGATGCAGGAGGCGATGGCGTTCAAAAACTACAACCAGGAGTACCCGAACAATTTCAGTCAGTTGGAACAGGACGTTATCAATCGCTTCGACGATGCGGTGGCGCAGGGCTTCAGCTCGTTCCTGTTGATGGTGAATGGGCGCAGTTCCTGGCACCGGCTGTTTGTCGACCCACTCAGCCGCGCCCTGTATTCGTCGCGCGGGGAAGACTTTGAGTTTATCCAGAGCCGGCGCGCGCAGGGAATGTCGGTGCACGATGCCGTTTACGCGCTGGCCTGCCAGGAGTTTGGAGACGAGATGGCGCGACTGGAGCAGTGGGTCGCGCGGCAGGCTAACCGGAGGATGGCGGCATGACAGGCACTGAACTGCAGGTGATTGAGCAGGGGAGCGCGGGCGGACAACGGTCAGACCGCCGGCTGGCGCTATGGGGCTGCGGCGCGGTGGTTCTGGCCGTGCTGCTGAGCAGCCTGGTGGCGCTGTGGCTGGTGCAGCGCCAGCCGGTGATTGTCACCTTCAACATGAAGCAGACCATGGAAGCGTTCTACGAGAGCGCCGGGAAAAAGGCCCTGCCCCCGGAACAAAGCAAACAGCTGGCAGAACGGTTTACCGGTGCGCTGGAAGCCAGTATCACGCACTACCAGCAGCGCAACAACGTGATCATTCTGGTCTCGCCGGCGGTGGTGGGCGGGGCAAAAGACGTGACGCGCGAACTGCAGCGGGATATTGCCCGTCGCATGCAGGGGAATGCTGCCGTGCGTCAGGAAGGAGGCCATCCATGAACCTGAGTGTTGGCGCCAGGCTGCTGGTTCTTGGCGTGGTCGTGGTGTGCTGGGCGGCGCTGTACTGGCCAAAAGATAACGACGCACGCCAAAACGCGTTTGTTGACGTGGCTCGCGAGTACCTCCTGGCACACCCGGAGGAACTGGCGCCGATGTGCAAGACATTAGAAATACGGCAGCAGGGGAACATGAATAACCCCGCTAATGCAGTGAAAGGAGTTCAACCATGAATCGAAATCTCCGAGATAGGGTGTTTTTGCTGGCGGTTATTGCTCTATTCCCTGTGGCTGCCGCCATTGTTGCCCTTCAATTCTTACCGGCGAAGAACAAGCAGCCAGAGGCCGCGACGTCGACGCCCCCCCAAGTTCACTGGGAGACACCTCGACTGCGTGGCATCGATTATCCGCCGACGTTACCGTCCGTTAACGCCTTGCCCGAGCCGAGTCCGGTGTTTACTCCGGCGCAGCAGGAGGCCATCGGCCCGCTTGCCCGCGATTACCTGCTGGCGCACCCGGAAATCCTGATGCAGATGAGCGAGAAGCTGGAGGCGCAGCAGCAACGGGCAGCCGATCGCACGGTGCAAACCACGTTGACCACGCAGCCGGAACTGCAGGCAGCGTTATTGCACAATCCGGCGACGCCGGTTGTGCATCCTGACGGGGCTGTGACCGTGGTGCAGTTCTTCGACTATCAGTGCATCTGGTGCGCGCGTATGGCGCCGGTTGTGGCTGAGTTTGTACGGGACAATCCCGATGTGCGTTTCGTGTTCAAGGAATTCCCCATTTTCGGCAGTCGCTGGCCGATGTCGGTGCAGGCGGCACGTACCGGCCTGACGCTGTGGCAACTCAAGGGCGGTGAGGCCTATCTGACCTACCACAATGCGGTGTTTGCCTCCGGTGAGAACGAAGGTCGGTTGTCGCAACCTACGCTTAATGCGGCACTCCTGGCGGCCGGCGCCGCGCCGATGACCGTACTGCCCGAGACGGAGAAATCGCTGCTGGCCACACGTGAACTGGCCCAGCAGCTGAATATCAGCGGCACCCCCGCCTTTATTGTTATGCCGACCCGTGATGCGCGGGCGGAGCAGGTGACGCCGCTGTACGGCGCCGTGGATGTGAAGGCGTTGCAGTCTGCGGTCGCACAGGCAAAAGCAGGAGGCCACTGATGCGCGTTGTCTGCCTGGTGTTCTCCTTATCACTGCTGCCTTGCATGGCGGTGGCCAAAGACTTCGGCACCTGGGGCGACCTGTACCCGGTCGCCGAGCCGGACATGCTGCAGACCATTCACGAACGGCTGACCGAATTGCAGCGCAGCGGCCGTTGGGATGAGGAAATGACGGCGTTCAAAGAGCGCACCGTGAAGCACAGCCAGCGGCCTGAGCCGGTCGCCGGCATCGGCAAGACCGAACGCTATGCCGAACGCTTCTTCGATCCGAGCGTGCAGCTCTCTTCTGACCTGAAAGACGACAAGGGGCGAGTCTTTGCCCGCAAGGGCGACGTTATCAACCCGCTGGCCACCGTGCCGTTCGCGCAGACGCTGTATTTCATCGACGGCGACGATCCGCAGCAGGTTGCCTGGATGAAGGCGCAGCAGACAGAGACCCTGATGGTGAAGATCATTTTGGTCAACGGCGACGTTCCCAAAACCTCTGCCGCGCTGGACAGCCGTATCTACTTCGATCAGGGAGGGGCGCTGTCGCGCCGGTTCGGGCTGACGACGGTGCCGGCGCGCATCACGGCGGCGCCGAGCGGCCTGCGGCTGCGCATCGAATCCATTCCTGCCGCCGGCAGCGCGAACTGAAGGGGACCAGTATGTTTGTGACACGTAAACGTTTTATTGCGACCGAGAATCAGCTGCAGAGCTGTCGCCAATTGCTGGCCGCGCGCCACGGCGAGTTGATGGCCATCCGCCAGGCGGCGTCGGCAAACGGTGGGATCTACAAATGCATTCTGGAGTGCCGTGAAGTGGCTCACGAGCTGCGTGAGCAGTTGCCTGCCGATCAGGACGGTCACAGCCCTTATTTGTTCGACAAGCTGGCGCTTATCGACAGTCTGCTGGGCACCCTGGCTGCGTTATTACCGCCGCAGGATGAGGCACGTCCCACCGCTCGGATGGTTGCCGCCGGTGATGTGCAAGAGATTTACCGGGGAACGCAGTGGGCGACGCATTGCCAGGAGCGTCGCGCATGACCAGGTGCTGGCTCTCGGCGTTGCTGGTCGTGGCAGGACTGTTTTCTGCACCGTCACAGGCGGCGGATGCGGCCTGTCAGGGGCGCTTTGTCAACCCGATCACCGATATCTGCTGGCGCTGCATCTTCCCGCTCTCGATCGGGAGCATTCCGGTCGGGAAAGGGGATTTGCCGGATACCAGCAACCCGGGCAGCCCTATCCAGTTCTGCCCCATGCCGCCCCCGATTTTTCAGCGTATCGGGATGGCGATGGGGTACTGGGAGCCGATGGCCATGACTGACGTGACCCGTTCGCCGGGCTGCATGGTCAATCTGGGGGGCTTCAGTATCAACCTCGGCAAGATTGGCACCGGCACCGGCGGCAGCAGTGGCAAGGGGGACGTGACTACCGCGTTCTATCACGTCCATTGGTACAAGTACCCGCTGACCTACTGGCTGAACATCATCACTTCCGCGGGCTGCCTGCAGGGCGGGGACATGGACATCGCCTACCTGTCGGAAATCGACCCGACCTGGGTCGACAGCAGCCTGACCACCATTCTCAATCCGGAAGCCGTGGTCTTTGCCAACCCGCTGGCGCAGGGCGCCTGCGCGGCCGACGCCATTGCCAGCGGCTTCCATCTGCCGATCGACGCATTGTTCTGGTGCGCCGGCAGTCAGGGTTCGATGTACCCGTTCAACGGCTGGGTGGCCAAGGAAATCAGCCCGCTGCAGTCGTCGGTGCTGGTCTCGGAAAAGATGGCGTTCAAACTGCACCGCCAGGGGCAAATCATGGAATCCATCGGCAAAGACCGGGCGGTCTGCTTCGAATACCCGTCGCCGATCATGCCGAAAGAGCGCTGGCGTTATCAGATGGTGAACATGTACCCGGACAGCGCCCGCTGTCACCCGATGGGGCGCAGCGTGATGCGCTGGGAGGTGGGCCACAACTCGCCGGCCAGCAAGAAGAACTTCGGCTACGTCATGTGGCGCAAGCGCAACTGCGTCTTTTTATAAGGAGAAAGTCATGACGACATACAGCAAGGCGACAGGGCTGCTGACAGTGCTCCTGATGGGGGCAACCGTACCGATGATCGCTGTCGGGCAAACGGCGGCAGATCCTGTTGCTACCGCACAGCAGCAGGCGACCGTCCAGGTGGACAGCAACCGGGCATGGCTGCGCGAGCAGGAAAAGCGCTCGGCTGACCTGCACCGAAACACCCCGGTGCCGGAGTTCCTGCGTAATCAGCCTCCGCGTTCACTGGCGCAGGACG
Organism: Serratia sp. 2C06; assembly: GCF_050037615.1. Classification (NCBI taxonomy): domain Bacteria; kingdom Pseudomonadati; phylum Pseudomonadota; class Gammaproteobacteria; order Enterobacterales; family Yersiniaceae; genus Serratia; species Serratia sp. 2C06. The sequence goes on from NZ_CP188298.1 coordinate 15,669, forward strand.
ACCAGTCCTTTATTGACCAGCTGGCAGCGAAGCAGCGCCAGGATGCCGCCGAACAACCGGCCGAGGGGGCGCTGTACTTCGTGTCCTTCGCTATTCCCGAAGAGGGCATGCGCCGCATGCTGCAGGAGGCGCGTCGATTCGGCATTCCTGCCACGTTGCGCGGCATGGTGAATGGCGACATGCGCGAAACGGTGCAGCGGGTGCAAAAACTGGTGGAAGCCGGCGGCATCGACGGCGTGCAAATCGACCCGCAGCCCTACAGCCAGTTCGGCATCACCGCCGTGCCGGCGTTGGTCGTGCGCTGCGCGGCCGGGTTCGATGTAGTGCGCGGCAACCTGCTGATGGCGCAGGCGCTGAAGAAGGTCGCCAAAGACGGCGATTGTGCCGCTACCGCGCAGGCGCTGCTGGACAAGGAGAGCGGAAAATGACCCACCTGGTGAAGTCTCTGCCCGGACTGCTGGCAACACATGCCCTGGTGCTGGGGACGTTTATCTTCGCCACCGGCGATTGCCGGGCGGAAGGCGATGACGTGTTCCAGACCGGTAGCGAGTTTGCCAAACAGATCGCCGGGCAGGGCACGGGGACGCTGCAGAACACCAATCCGGCCAACGTGCTGCCGAACTACACCGATAACCCGAAAGAAAAAGGCTATTACGGCGGCGTCACAGCCGGGGATGCCAACACCCTCAAGACCGACGGCGGCACCGCCTGGGGTCAGACCGAGGTCGGGCAGGCGGTGACCGATTCGGTGCTCAAGAACCCCAAGGAGCCGATTTCTCACGATGCGCCCTTTATTCAGGCTGGCAAGGAGATTGAAGGCAAGGCCGAGAGCATCGTCGGCAAGACCGGCCCGGACTGCAAGGCCGAACAGGTAACCCGCAGTGAGTTCACCCGGCATGTGTGCGAGCGTGATACGGCGGTGATGCGTACCTGCGAACGCGCCACCGACATCGGTGGCCACTATGAGACCCGTTATGAAGACCGTAACGCGCACATCGACAAATCGATGATCCGTTGGTGGAAAGAGGGCAACCGCATTCACGGCACCTTTACGGCGCCGTTTACCGGCAAGCTCACTACGGGGTCGATATACCTCGAACTGCAGGACGATCTGCACAGCTATGGCGTGCCGCTGGCCTTTTCACTGCTGGGGAATGAGGTGCGCTATGGCCGTCAGGACTGGGGCAGTCGGCCGCTGAACGTCGGTAACGTCACGCTCACGCAGGGTCAGCAGGTCGATATATTCCTCACGATGGACCCCGGTGGCCACCTGGATACCTTTCTGGATGCGATGGTCAGGCAGCTGAGCGGCGGCGGGGGCGGCTCGCCGATGGTGTTCTACGTGAAGTTCGACGGCAGTTCGTCGGTGCAGGTCTGGGTGCCGACCACGTCGACGCCGGCCGACTGTCCACTGGCGCAGGAGGCCGGGGCGGTGAAGGTCAATACCGTCTGCAGTGAGCCGGGCGGTGAACGTTCGGTCACGGTAAACGGTCAGACCTACCCGGTATGGGCCAGCTGCTGGCGCTTTACCGATACCTATCGGTTGCAGGAGGCCGGCCAGGGGAGCTGCGAAGCCTATGCCAACAATCCGGCCTGTACCCTCGCCACGCACGGCTGCGCCTTCACCGATGAAGATGGCCAATGCCTGCACGAGAACGTGACCTACTCCTGCGAAACCCGCACCACCGGTAACGTGATGCTGTGCGGTGGCCAGATGTACTGCCTGGACGGGGAGTGTGACAAGGCGCAGAAGGGCACCAAGGGTAACGACTTTGCGCACGCCGTTTCCGAGCTGGCTGCGGTGGCGGCCGCCGGCAAGGACGTGGCGGCGCTGAACGGTATCGATGTGCGCGCTTTCACCGGTAAGGGTCAGTCCTGCCGCAAGGCGTTTGCCGGTTTCAGCGACTGCTGCAAGGACTCCGGGTGGGGTAACAGCGTCGGGTTGGCGCACTGCGACAGCGAAGAGAAGGCGCTGGGCAAGGCGAAAGAAAACAAATTGACCGTCAGCGTCGGCGAATACTGCAGCAAGAAAGTGCTGGGTGTCTGCCTGCAGAAGAAGCGCAGCTACTGCCAGTTCGACAGCAAGCTGGCGCAGATTGTTCAGCAGCAGGGGCGCGCGTGGCAGCTGGGTATCGGTTTTGGCGGCGCCAAATCACCGGACTGCCGGGGCATTACCGTGGACGAGCTGCAGCGCATCAACTTCGACCAGCTGGACTTTGCCAATTTCTACGAAGACCTGATGAAGAACCAGAAAGTGCCGGAAGACGCGGCACTGCTGGAGAAGGTTAAGCAGCAAATCGCACAACGTATGCAGGAGGCAGCCAAGTGAAAACGCGCGGGACTTCAAATGTCAATTTGGCGGCACGCGGGTTGGCCAACCGCAGGGCGGCAGCGCTGTTGGGCCTGAGCCTGCTGGGTGCGGCGTTCACCGCGCAGGCCGGCGGCTGGCAGTGGTATGAGCGGGAGGCCAAACCTGCTGACGAAGACATGCCACCGCCGCCGACGGTATCGGTCGCACCGGCCGGCGCACTGGAAAAGCTGCAGCTGCTGCAGCAATCGCTCAAGGAGAAGCTGGCGGACGCGATCCTGTACCCCAGCACAGAGAACTTTGTGAAGTTCTTCCAGATGCAAAACTACTTCACCCAGCAAGCGGGGCTGTTCGAGCGCTCCGCGCAGCGGGCGTTCTTGGCGCACCCGGAGCTGGACTACAACCTGAAGCACAGCCACTACAACGGCACGGTGAAAAGCCAGCTGGCGGCCGACTTTGCAGCGCAGCGCGAGGCCATCGGCCAGTTGGCGCAGCGTTATGGCGTGATGCTGTTTTATCGCGGCGCCGAGCCGATCGACGGTCAGCTGGTCAGCGTGGTGAAGGGTTTTCGGGACAGCTACGGGCTGTCGGTGGTGCCGGTGACCGTCGACGGGGTTGTTAATCCGGCTATGCCGGAGAGCCGCCGCGATGCGGGGCAGGCGCAGCGGCTCGGCGTCAGTCACTTCCCGGCTCTGATGCTGGTTGATCCGCGCAGCGGGGCGGTCAAGCCGCTGGCCTACGGCTTTATCAGTCAGGACGACCTGGCGCGGCAATTCCGCGACGTGTTGACCGATTTCAAACCGAACTATTAAAGGAACGTGGATGCGTAAATTTAAATTTCCCCAGATTGACGTTGCCGGCATGTGGATGGTCGGGTTGGGGCTGTGGTGCAACATGATAGCGGGCTGCGTCTGGTCTTTGCCGGATTTTGCCTGGGGACTGGCCAAGCTGTTGGCCGTCAGCCTGGTGATTATTGGCGGCTATCGCATTCTGGATGCGATAGCGACCCGTGTGGCGGATGAGCGCCTGGCCCCCGAGAAGGCGGCCTATCGTGCGCAGCATGGCAAAGGAGAAAGCATTGATGCAACGTGCACGGATGAACCTGTTCAGGAGGACCCCCATGCCCCCACGCACTGAACGAATGATGATGACGTTAGTGGTGCTGCTCGGCCTTGGCATGTCGACGGCCAACGCGAGCACGCGCGATGAGATTGCTCAGCTGCAGCAATCAGCGCAGCAGCGGGCACAGGCGGGAACGGCGGCCGATAGCCGTGCCGCCGCCCCTCAACCGGCACGGTGGCTGACGCTTAGCAACGGGGCGCGCGTCAACCTCAATGACTGGACGGTGGTGCTGTTCATGCAAGGGCACTGCGGCTATTGCCAGAAGTTCGATCCGTTACTCAAGGCGATGTCGGAACAGCACGGCTTCCCGCTGTTTGTCTACACCTTCGACGGGCAGGGCGACCAGACGTTTCCTGAAGCCATCCCGGCACCGCCGGACGTGATGCGTACCTTCTTCCCCGGCCTGCCGGTAGCCTCGCCGACGACGTTTTTGGTGAATGTACATACGCTGGCGACGTACCCGCTTATCCAGGGGGCGGCGGATGAAGCCGGCTTTATGGCGCGGCTCGACACGGTGTTGCAGGACGCGACCATGCGGGGAGGTACACGATGAAATGCAGGTTGACACAGCTGTGCTGTGGCGTGGTGATCGGGTTGTTTGTCGGCGCCGCTTCGGCCGACATGAACAGCGACATGAACCACTTTTTCGACAAACTGGGATTTGAATCCAACACCACCATGCCGGGCGTCTGGCAGGGGCAGGCCGCCGGTTATGCCTCCGGCGGCTCCATCTATGCGCGCACCGGGGTGCGTCAGGTACAGCTGGTATCGATGACGTTGCCGGATATCAATGCCGGCTGCGGCGGTATCGATGCCTACCTGGGATCGTTCAGCTTTATCAATGGCGAACAGCTGCAGCGCTTTACCAAACAAATCATGTCGAACGCCGCCGGCTACTTCTTTGACCTTGCGCTGCAGACTACGGTGCCGGAGCTGAAGGATGCCAAGGACTTCATCCAGAAGATGGCCAGCGACATCAACAGCATGAACATGAGCAGCTGTCAGGCCGCTCAGGGTATTGTCGGCGGGCTGTTCCCGCGCACCCAGGTCTCGCAGCAGAAGGTCTGTCAGGATATCGCCGGGCAGTCGAACATCTTCGCCGACTGGGCGGCATCCCGTCAGGGTTGTACGGTGGGCGGGCAGGGCGAATCGGTGCGCGACCGTGCCGGGGAGAAGGACAAGGAACGCGTCTCCAAAAACATCAACATCATGTGGGATGCGCTTTCCAAAAATCAGATGTTCAGCGGCAACAAGGAGCTGAAAGAGTTTGTGATGACGCTGACCGGCTCACTGGTGTTTGGCGCCAACGGCGAAATTACCCCACTGGCGCCGAAAACCACCGACCAGAGCATTATCCGGGCGCTGATGGAAGGCGGCACGGCGCGCATCTATCACTGCAATGACAGCGACAAGTGCCTGAAAGTGGTGGCCGACAGCAGCGTCACCATTAGCCCGGAACGGGCACTTAAGGGTCAAATTCTCAACATGCTGACCAGCATCAAGAGCAAGGCGCGGGACGATGTGCCGCTGACCGAAAAGGAAAAGGGGCTGATTTCCGGCACGCATGTGCCGTTGCTGACCTACCTGGTCGACCCGCAGATGCTGGGTGTCGATAACTCGCTGGTCTACAGTCTGGCGGATTACGTCGGCTACGACATCATGCTGCAGTACCTGCAAGAGCTGATGAGCGGCGCCCGCGCCATGCTGGCGGTGGGCAACTACCCGGAGGCGACGATGGAGCAAATCAACAGCAACTTCACTCAGGCCAACCAGCTGCTGGCCTCGCTGCAGTCCCGGGTGCAGGTGCAGACCGATGCGCTGCTGGTTGTTGACCAGCAGATGCGTTACATGCGCCAGCAGGTGTCGGCACGCATGCTGACGCGTTATCAGGATAATTATCGCTTCGGGGGAGGTCAATAATGGCAGCAGAAATCTACGTTATCGGTGGCGGTGACTGGATGCGCGAGACCCTCAATGCGGTAGCGGCGTTCCTGCATTCCGACAGCTGGTACTACATACGTCATGTGGGCACACTGGCCGGCCTCTATGTCCTGATGGTGCAGTGGATACGCACGCACGACATCATGCATATCCTGACCTGGATTTTTGTGTTGATAGGCGTTGCCATAGTAGTGAGCAGTGGACCGCGGGTGCAGGTCGTCGATATCACCAACCCGCGGGACGTCTATGTCGTCGATAATGTGCCGCTGGGCATCACCCTGCCGGCATCGCTGTTTACCCAATTCGGCATGCTAATGGTGCGAGGCTATGAGGTGGTATTCAGTCAGCCGGATGTGGCGACCTACAGTCAGACCGGCATGCTGTTCGGCGCTTCTTTAATGGCGCGCAGCACCGACTTTACCGCGCAAAACCCGGAGCTGACCGACCTGTTTGCCGATTACGTGCAGAACTGCGTGATTGGCGACATCCTGCTAAACCGCAAATACAGCCTGAATGAGCTGATGAACTCGGCTGATCCGTACACGCTCATCTTCAGCAAGCCGAGCCCGCTGCGCGGCCTGTTTGGCAAGGACGGCAAGTTCATGACCTGCGAGCAGGCGGCTGCGCCGCTCAAGAACATGCTGGGTCTGGAAGGGCAGACCGGCAGCCCGACCTGGCATTACTATGCCCGTCAGCTGTTCGGCGGCAAACCGGATGCCGACCTGCTGTTCGGCCAACTGCTGGGCAACAGCTACCAGTATTTTTACCAGAACAAGAACTCGGCCTCCGACATCATCAAGCAAAATGTGGTGATGAACGGCCTGCGCAGCGGAATACTCAGCTACGCCTCGCGCAGTAACGACACCGCCGGCATGCTCAATATCGCTACCACCTCGGCGCTGGAGAAACAGCGGCTGTCGCAGGCCACCATGGGCCAGGTGGCGATGCGCATGTTGCCGACCCTGCATGTGGTGATGATGGGGATCATGATGGGCGTATTCCCAATGATTATCCTTGTGGGGCTGGTCAATCAGGGCTGGCAGGTATTCAAGGGCTACGTGTTCGCCTGGCTGTGGCTGATGAGCTGGCCGTTGCTGTACGCCATCCTCAACAGTGCCATGACCTTCTACGCCCGCAAGATGGGCAGCCCGGTGGTGCTGGCCAACCTGTCGGTGGTGCAGCTGAACTACTCAGACATCGCCACCACGGCGGGGTATATCTCGATGTTTATCCCGTTCATCTCCTGGTATATCGCCATTGGTCTGGGCAACGCACTGAACAGCATCGGCCACTCGTTCAACAACGCGGCGGCCGGCGCCAGCAGTGCGGCAGCGAGCACCACGACGGACGCCAACTACAGCTTCAACAACATGCAGTCGGATAACGTCACCGGCAGCACCTGGGATACCAACAGCGTGGTGCGCACCGGGCAGATGACCAAACAGCTGGGCACCGGCGGCAGCCAGACCCGGACCGCCGACGGCAGCCAGGTGTTCGATGCTACCGGCTCGACGTCGCGCATTCCGGTAGATATTGGCGTGACGCGCCAAATCTCGACGGCGCAGCAGCAGATGGCGCGTGAAGCGGAGAGCCAGGCAGAAACGGCGATGCACGGCTTCAACAGCAACATCAGCAGCGCCTGGACGCAACTGTCGCAGTTCACCGGCCAGCGTGGCAGTAGCGATACGATGACCAGCGGCGCCGATACGGCGCAGAACAGCCAGTCCAGTATCGCCGCCCACAAAATGGCGAGCGCGGTGGAAAGTTATGCCAATGCCAATAATGTCAGCAAAGAACAAGCGACACAGGCGTTGGCGTCGCGGTCGATGGACGTTTCTGGTGGAGGAGAAGTGCGAGGCGGTCTTAGAGGTAGTTACGGACTTAAAGTCCTGGGTAATGGTGTAACAGCAGAAGGTTATGCAGGGCTATCTGCAGGCTTTAAAGGTACTGACCATGATGCGCATTCAGCAAGCAGTGGTACGCGGGCAAGTCAGGATGCGCGTCACGATCAGAGTGCTCAGGCTGTGGCCGACTTTAAGGAGGGGATGGATTATCTGACTAGCCAGCGCACCAGCCAGTCCGGTAGTCATACGGATAACAATGCAGACTCGCTTGTCGATCAGCTGTCTGCATCGTTGTCCGGGGCCAAGAGCAGTTACGAGCAGTACAGCAGCGCGCATACCCGCAGTCATGAACTGTCCGAGCAGGCTTCCCGTACCGAAAGTCTCAGCGCCGATATGCGTGAAAACCTGAGCCAGCAGTTTGCGCAGTATGTGATGCAGCGGTCGCCCGATGAGGCCGGAAATATTTTGACCGGGCATTCATCTGAGGCAGTGTCTGCGCGTCAGCAACTGGCCCGCGAGTTTGTACGTGACCAGGTGGCGCCGCAGGTGGATGCGCAATATCAGGCCAATCGCGAAGGTCTGGGGGCGACGATGGGCTCCGCAGGAGGCGGCGGTAATGCCGGCGACATCACTGGCGACCATCAACGCCATCAACTTGCGGTAGACGAAAGAACCGCAGCCGCCGGCATCAAGAGTAACGTAGGCGAGCAGGTTAATAGCATGGCTGAAAATAACCAAGCAGCCCAACAAAAAGCTCAGTCTGATATTAATAGTCAACAGAATATTGTCGAAGGGCAGAGAAATGCCCTGCAAAAAAATCACTCAGCGGAACAAGCTGAAAAAGATAAAATTTATAATCTTGAAAAGGAAAGCCAGAAGGGTATTCCAGGTGCGAGCAGTCAAGATGAAATGATGGAAAAAGCAAAAATTATGCAAGATAAATTCAATAAGGAACGGGGTGGAAAATGAAAATAAAACATAAGACGATACAAGAAGAAGCAAAGAGACTTAAGTCCATTTTTGACGCAGGGGATGTCGAAATTCCTTCATTTTGGCACTGCGCATGGCCGGGACTGCTTCTTGTTGCATGGTTAGTTATGTGGCCATTGATTGCTTTCGGAATACTTAGCGAACCATCTGAAGGGATTGTAATAGCTATTGGATTCGGCGGTTTTCTTGGTTTTTTGGTTGCCATAGCTATTTTTAATACTAGAAGTCTATATCTTTCCATTCCGTCAGGTTTTAGAAACGAATCGAAAGTGTTTGCTCTGGTTAGAAATAAGATTAAATACTACTTAATGACGTTCGTAGTCGTAAATTTCTTAGTAGGTTGCTTTGCTGAAAGCAGTAAAGCAGGTTCTTTCTTGTATACGTTCGTGACCATAGCTGCGATGGTTATTCTGGCATTTATATTTGCAGCCGACATCGGCCGTTATCGCCTGTCCGCATTTACCTCGGTGCTGGAACTCCTTAAATCCCGTAAGCAGGGAGGGGAGTAACGGTGGCTAAAGCGCACAACAAGAACCATGCCACCACCCTGCGTCTGGATGACGGCGCATTGGGGCGTCTGCAGCGCATGGTGGCTGAGAATCCCTTCTACAACCCCTCGCATGTGATGCGTGGCGCCCTGCTGGCGCTCAGTCGGTTGACCTACAGCGAGCGGGAGGCCTGCATTCTGGACGCGGCGAAGGGAGGCGTTGATGAGCTTTAACGCCAAGGACATGACGCAGGGCGGGCAGATCGCCTTTATGCGTCTGCGGATGTTTGCCCAGATTGGTAACCTGATCTTCTACGGCCTGTTTATCGCCTTTCTTATCGTGGCGGTCAACGTCCTACTGTGGCGCATTTCGATGCAGAACCTCACCAACGGCCTGATTTACTGGTGGGTACGAATGCTCGACAGCTGGCCCAGCATTACGCCTTCCGAGTCGGTTTATCACCTCGACTACTACGGCAAGCAGCTGGTCTACACCGCCAGTCAGGTCTTGGCCGACCGCTATGTCGTCTATTGCGGGCAACTGGTCTGGCGTGAGGCCGTGTTTGCCGCCGGCGTGGGCGTGGCGGCTTGTGTGGTGGGCGGTATCGTCACCATTTGGGTGTTGGGACGTCAGGGTAAGCAGCAAAGCCAGGACGAAGTCACCGGGGGCCGCACGCTGACCGACAAGCCTGCCGACGTCGCCAAAATGCTCCGGCGCGACAACCGGGCGTCGGATATCCACATCGACGCGTTACCGTTGGTCAAAGACTCAGAAATCAAGAACATCCTGCTGCAGGGCAGCGTGGGGACAGGTAAATCGGTCACCATGCGCAAGCTGATGGACTATGCGCGGGCGCGCGGCGACATGGTGGTGGTGTACGACAAATCCTGTGACTTCATCAAGGACTACTATGATCCCAAAATCGACAAGGTGCTCAACCCGCTCGATGGTCGCTGCGTGTCCTGGGATCTGTGGTCGGAGTGCCTGACGCTGCAGGACTTTGAGAACGTAGCCGATATTCTTATTCCGATGAGCGGCAGCGAAGATCCGTTCTGGCAGGGGTCGGCACGCACTATCTTTGCGGAAGCGGCCAACCGCATGCGTAACGATCCGGATCGCAGCTACGCCAAGCTGCTCAATACGCTGCTGTCTATCGACCTGCCGCGACTGCGCGCCTATCTGGAAGGCACGCCGGCATCGAACCTGGTGGATGGCAAAATCGAGAAGACCGCCATATCCATCCGTTCGGTGCTGACCAACTATGCCAAATCGATCCGCTACCTGCAGGGCATCGAGTCGCTGGGCGACACGTTCACTATCCGCGACTGGATGCGCGGCGTGCAGGACGGCGGCAAAAACGGCTGGCTGTTCCTGACCTCCAACGATGACAGCCACAAATCCCTCAAGCCGCTGATCTCCATGTGGCTGTCGGTGGCGTCGCACAGTTTGCTCTCGATGGGCGTCAACCTTAATCGCCGGGTGTGGATTTTTGCCGACGAACTGCCGACGCTGCACAAGCTGCCGGATCTGGTCTCTCTTATCCCGGTGACACGCAAGTTCGGCGGGTGTTTCGTGCTGGGTATCCAGTCGTATGCCCAGCTGCAGGACATTTATGGCGTCAAGTCGGCCGCTTCCCTGATTCAGGTTCTCAACACCCGATTCTTCTTCCGCTCCCCCGATAAGGAAACCGCAGAGTTCGCCGCCGGTGAAATCGGCGAGAAGGAGCAGAAAAAAGCCTCCGAACAATACTCCTACGGCGCTGACCCGGTCAGAGACGGGGTGTCGTTGGGTAAGGACAAAGAGCGCGAAGGGTTGGTGAGCTACAGCGATATTCAGTCACTGCCCGATCTTTGCTGTTACATCACGCTTCCTGGCCCCTATCCAGCGATAAAAATGAAGCTCAAGTTCCAAAAACGCAACCAGAAGGCTCCACCATTTATCGAGCGTAAGCTCGACCTAGAGGCAGATAACCGTCTGGAGACAGCGCTGGATGGACGTGAACTGGTGCTCGGCAATGTTAGTGCGCTCTTCGCGCCGCTGGAAGAGAGCCATCAGACCGTGACAGCACCGGGGACCGCCAGGATAACGGACAAAGGCGATAAGAAGCCTGTCGCCGGGCCGGCTGACAGCGACAAACCGGCGATATCGACTGCGGCCAATACGACGGGTGCCGCCACTTCAGGCGGCGGTACGGAACAGGAACTCAAGCCCAGGGTGGAAGAGGCCGAGCAGTTGCCGCCGGGGATCAGTGGCGACGGCGAAGTTGTGGACATCGCACAGTATGAAGCCTGGCAGGCGCAGCAGCAGGCCATGGGGCAGCAAGCCATGCAGCGCCGGGAAGAGACCAACATCAATATCGACAGGCATCGGCGCGAACTGGCCGAAGTTCATTATGGGGACAGCGAACCGGGAGATGAATTCTGATGATGAGCATTGGCCAGGTCGGCCCCGCCGGTAAAGCCGGCGACTACTACACCCATCAGGACAACTACTACGTGTTGGGCAGCATGGACGAACGCTGGGTGGGCCAGGGCGCAGAAGCGTTGGGCCTGTCTGGGAAGGTGGACGTCAAAGACTTCGTGGCCGTGCTGGAAGGTAAGCTGCCGGACGGCAGTGACCTGACCCGAATGGTCGGTGGCGAGAATAAACACCGCCCCGGCTATGACCTGACGTTCTCGGCGCCCAAGGGCATCTCTGTTCTGGCAATGTTGGGGGGCGACAAACGCCTTATCGCCGCGCATAACCACGCGGTAGAAGTCGCGGTGCGGGAGGTGGAGAAGCTGGCCTCGACGCGGGTGATGGAGGGCGGTGTCTCCGAGACTAAGCTAACCGGTAACCTGGTGGTGGCGCTGTTTAACCACGATACCTCACGCGACCTTGACCCACAGATGCACACCCATGCGGTGGTAGCCAACGTCACGCAGCATGACGGCAAGTGGCAGACGCTGTCCTCCGATACGGTCGGCAAGACCGGGTTTATCGAGAGCGTGTATGCCAATCAGGTGGCCTTCGGCCAGATATATCGACATGTGTTCCGTCAGGATGTCGAAGCCATGGGGTACAAGACCAAGACGGTCGGGCCGCACGGTATGTGGGAACCCGACAATATGGACTCAGTGATTGATGTGTTCTCCAAGCGCAGTCATGCCATCGACGCTGCTGCCGGCCCTGATGCCTCACTCAAGTCACGGGATATGGCGACGCTCGATACCCGCAAGGCCAAGGTCGCCAGCGATCCGGCCGAATTAGCGGTTGTCTTGATGCAGGAAATGAAGGCCACCGGTTTTGATATTCAGGCTTACATGGCCGAGGCGCAGTCTCGCACGATGGTGACGCCGTCCCCAACGCCGCTGGAAGCAGGGGGCGATGCGCTGGTCGACCAGGCCGTGGGGCAGGCCATTTCAGCGCTCTCTGACCGGCAGGTCAACTTCACGCATAACCAGGTGGCCAACAAGGCTATCAGCTATCTCTCCGGGGAGCCGGGCATGCTGGACGCGGTACGTGACGGCATCGACCGCGCCATCGAGCGCGAGCAGCTTATCCCGCTCGACAAGGAGAAGGGCGTCTTTACCTCCGATATTCATCTGCTCGACGAGCTGAGCGTGGCGCAGCTGAGCCGCACGCACCTTGACGAGAGCGCGGTGGTGATCGGTGCGCCAAAGTCTGACCCGCGCACCGGCAGCATACCAACCTACAGCGATGCCGTGCAGCAGCTTGCGCAGCATGCGCCGGCGATGGCGGTGTTGTCGGGAATTGGGGGGGCATCGGTAAACCGTTCCCGCGTGGCGGAAGTGGTGGAGCTGGCACGCGAGCAGGGCCGTGATGCCACCGTGCTGACCGTTGACCGGCAGTCACAGCAGTATCTGCAGCAAAGCGTCCATCTCGATGAAAGCCGCGTGGTGACGCGCGCTGCGCTGGGTAGCGAAGCGCTGTTTGCGCCTAACAGCACACTGGTCGTTGATCAGGCGGAGAAAATGACGCTCAAGGAGACCGTAGCGCTGCTGGATGGTGCGGTGCGTAACAACGTCCAGCTGGTGCTGATGGATACCGAAAAGCGCAAGGGAACGGGCAATGCCCTCGCCGTCATGAAAGAGGCCGGTGTACCCCGCTATCAGTTCAGTGGCCGTCAGGCGGTGGTGGCAGAAATGGTGAGCGAGCCGGACAAGGCGCAACGCTTCGGCCAGCTGGCCAAAGGCGTGGTGCAGGCATTTGTCGAAGACCGGCCGGCGGTGGCACAGGTGAACGGCCCGGCCGACCAGCGGATGTTGACGGCCATGATCCGTGACGAGCTGAAAAATACCGGGCTGCTGGGACGCGAAGAGACCACCGTTGCGACGCTGACACCGGTATGGCTGGATAGCAAAAACCGCGGCGCCATCGATACCTACCGGGAAGGCATGGTGATGGAGCGCTGGGATGCGGAGAGCCGGCAGCGCGAGCGGTACGTTATCGACCGGGTCGGTGCACAAACGCGCAACCTGGTGTTGCGTAACGCCGAGGGTGAAAAGCACACGCTTGCCGCCAAAGCCGTGGACAAGGACTGGTCGTTGTTCCGGGCCGGTACGATGGGTGTTGCCGACGGCGAACGCCTGCGGGTGCTGGGTCAGGAAGGACGGGGCAAGGATGCGCTGAAGGCCGGCTCGGCGCTGACGGTTGTGCGTGCCGGCGCCAGCGAGCTGCAGGTGCGCGTGGCCGGCGAGCCGGATGCGACGCAGAAGCCGGCGGACCGAGCGCTTGCGGTCGGCAGCGATGTTTTCAGCGCCGTCAAGGTGGCGCCGGCGTATGTGGAAAGCCTCGGCGCCTCGGTGAGCAGTACGGCGGCGGTCTATGCCGCGGTGAAGAAAAACGAGCTTAACAGCGCCACGCTGAGTGGCATCGCCCGCAGCGGCGGGCACATCACCCTGTATTCAGCGCTCGATGCGCGCAAGACGCAGGAGAAAGTGGCCCTGCATCCGGCGTACCGTCTGGCGGGCGAACAGGTCAAACAACTGGCCGGTAAGGAGGGGCTTAATGCCGCGATCGCCGGGCAAAAATCGGGGCTGTTTACTCCGGCGCAGCAGGCCATTCAGCTGGCCATTCCGACGCTGGAAGGGGATAGCGTCGCGTTTGGCCAGGCCAAACTGCTCGCCGGCAGTCTCGGTTTTGCGGCCAAAGGCGTGTCGATTGAGGCCATCCAGACGGAAATCGAAGCGCAGGTCAAACGCGGGGAGCTGCTGAAAGTGGATGTCGCGCCCGGCGTCGGGGCTGATTTGCTGGTTTCGCGCGCCAGCTTTGAGGCGGAGAAAAGTATTATACGACTGATAGCCGACGGGAAGGACAGCCTGCCGCCGCTGGTAACGAAACACGACACGACACAGAGTAGTGAGCCCGGCCAACAGATGCACAGGGATGAGACATCGGCGTTGACCCAGGGGCAGCGGCAGGCTGTTGACCTTATTTTAACCACAACCGACCGCTTTGTGGCAATACAAGGTTATGCCGGAGTGGGGAAAACCACCCAGTTCAAGGCGGTCCTCGCCGGGATAGAGCAGTTGCCTGAAAGCGAACGTCCTCGCGTGGTGGGGCTGGCGCCAACACACCGCGCGGTGGGGGAAATGCAGGCAGCCGGCGTCGATGCTCAAACGCTGGCGTCGTTCCTTCACGATGAGGGGCTGAAGGTCGCCGGCGGCGAGAAACCGGACTACCGCAACACGCTGTTTGTGGTGGATGAGAGTTCGATGGTGGGCAACAGCGACATGGCGCGCGCCTACGCGTTGATTGCCGAGGGTAACGGCCGCGCGGTGATGAGTGGTGACGAAGCCCAGCTGGAAGCGATTGCGCCGGGCGCGCCGTTCCGGCTGGCGCAGGGGCGCAGCGCCATCGATATGGCGGTCATGAAAGAGATTGTGCGCCAGACCCCCGAGCTGAAGACGGCGGTGTACAAGATGATTGAAAACGATGTGCCCGGCGCGCTGGACGTGGTGCGAGCCGTGGCGCCGGCCAACGTGCCCCGACAAGCTGATGCCTGGGTGCCGGCGCAGTCGGTCGTTGAATACCCCACGAATGGGCCGGATAACATTCATGCCGCGATTGTCAGCGATTATCTGGGGCGCACCGAGGCAGCCCGGCGGGATACGCTGATCATCACCCACCTTAATGCCGACCGGCACATCATCAATGCCGGCATTCACCAGGAACGTAAAGCGGCGGGCGAGCTGAAGGGGGAAGCCGTCAGTCTGCCCATCCTGGAGACTGCCAATATTCGCGACGGCGAGCTGCGCAAGCTGGACACCTGGGCGCGTCACCGGGACGCCGTCGTCCTGCTGGATAACACCTACTACCGCATGGCCGACATCGACAGTCAGTCCCGTACCGTCAGCCTGCAGGACAGCGAGGGCAATACCCGGCAGTTTTCCCCGGCAAGTGCGGTGCGTGAAGGCGTCACGCTGTACAACCCGCGCACCATCGAGGTGAACGTGGGCGACCGCATGCGCTTCTCCAAGTCGGACGTCGAGCGCGGGCATGTGGCCAACAGCGTCTGGACGGTCGAGGCGATAAAAGGTGACATGGTCACGCTCTCCGATGGACAACAGACCCGGACCGTCAATCCCCGCGAGCAGCAACAAGACCGGCACGTCGATTTGGCCTATGCCATCACCGCCCACGGTGCCCAGGGGGCCAGCGAACGTTTTGCCATCACGCTCGAGGGGGTGGAAGGCGGGCGTGAGCCGCTGGTCAACCGGGCGTCGGCCTATGTGGCGCTCTCGCGCGCCAAGGAGCACGTGCAGGTGTACACCGACAACGAAGCCGGGTGGCTGAATGCTATCGGCAAGGCGAAGGCGCGCACCACGGCCCATGATGCAGTGCTGGGGATGGCGCCGGGCAGCCAGAAAGCGGCCGCCGACCTCTACGGCAAGGCCGAACCTTTGGCAGGTAACGCCCTGGGGCGCGCGGTGCTGCGCGGTAGCCAGCTTACCGGCGACACGCTGGCGCACTATGTGTCGCCGGGCAAAAAATACCCGCAGCCCCACGCCATGCTGCCGATGTATGACGCCAACGGCAAACCGGCCGGCGCCTGGCTGGCGCCACTGGCTGACACCCAGGGAAAAAGCGTCGGTGGACTGCCGACGCAGGGCCGGGTGCTCGGCAGTGACAGCGCGCAATTTGTGGCGCTGCAGGGGAGTCGCAACAACGAAACCCGTCTGGCCGGGACGATGCAGGACGGTATCCGGCTGGCGGCGCGCTATCCCGACAGTGGCGTGGTGGTGCGCCTGCAGGGGGACGACGTGCCGTTCAATCCCCAGGCGATGACCGGCGGCAGGGTGTGGGTGAATGACGAAACGCTCAAGGCCACTGCACGGGAGAGCGGCGCGTCCGACAATGTCATTAAATTGCCGGAGAGTCCGGAAGAACGCCTGCAGCGTGAACTGCAGACGCAGGCCGACAAACTGGGCCGTGAACCGAACGCCCCTGACCCACAACGGCTGGCCGGGCTTAACGATGAGCAGCTGCGTGCGTTGCTTGCGCGCGGCGAACTGCGCGCCGAGGACGTGAAAGACCGTCTGCCGGAGGCGGTCATGCGGGAGGTGATGGGGCAGGATGTGGCACAGCGGGTTGATGCCGCTGTCCGCCAGGTGGCGCGCGAGCCGGTATCGACTCGCAGCCGGCTGCAGCAGGATGAACATAACCTGGTGCGGGATACCCATGCGGAGCGGGAACTGAACAAAGAGAAAACCCTGGGCGGCGACTGACGCGCTGCGCTTGTCCAACGCCGCGCGGGACAGGTGACGAGCCCCTGCCCCGCACGGCATTACCAAAAGGAAGAACGGATGAACACAACCCAAAACGTATCAACGACGCAGGGCGTCTTGTTAACCACTGCTGTCTTGCTGTCCGGGGCTACGACGCTCTGGGGATATGTGCAGTGGGACGTGCTGAGCGACCTGCCGCTGTATTGGCGCAATGCGCTCGTCCCGTTGCTGCTGTTGGTCTTCATGGGCATGAAGCACCTGCAGGCGCGGCTGAACAAGGCGGCTCCGCATGAATAAGGCACCGCGACTCCCCGCCCGCGTGTTTGGCGTTGCCGCCCTGGTGTTCAGCGGCTGGCTGCCGGCATCGCCCCTGTTGGCGACGCCGGTGGTACAGGTGGGGTTTTCGCCGGAAGGGACGGCGCAACAGCTGGTACTGAGCGTTATCGGCGAAGCGCGGCGCGATATTCGCCTGATGGGGTACGCCTTTACTTCGCCGGAGGTGGCGCGGGCGCTGATTGCGGCGCACCGGCGTGGGGTGGCCGTCGGGGTGGTGGTCGATGCGAAGGCCAACCAGAACGGCGCCGGCCGGGCGGCACTGAACCTGCTGGCTAACGCCGGCGTGAACGTCAGGACGGTGAACAGCTATAAAATTTTGCACGACAAGGTGATCGTCGTGGATGGCGTGACGACAGAAACGGGAAGCTTTAATTTCAGCCGATCGGCACATCGCGCCAACTCAGAAAATGTGGTGGTGCTGCGCGACATGCCGGAAGTGGCCAAACAGTACCTGGCTCACTGGCAATCCCGTTGGGCGCAGGGCCAGGACTGGCAGTCGACTTACTAAGAAAGGAAATCGGATGGCAATGTTCGATCCGCACAGCGGAAAACTACAGCAGGTACACGAGGTAGTGCGCTTCACCCCCCTGCAGCAGGACGTACTGAAATTTTTGGCGCTGGTGCTGATGGTGTTTGACCACGCCAACCGGGCGCTGGGGCTGCATGAGCCAGTGTTGTTGCTGCTGGGGCGGGGAGCATTTCCGCTGTTCGCCTTGCTGTGGGGGTACAACCTGGCGTCGCGGCCTGTCCGGCAGACGCAGGCGACTCGGCTGTGGATATGGGCTGTGGTTGCGCAGCCGGGCTATTGGCTGGTGATGCGTCATGACGGGCTGGCATTTACCGATCCGAATATTTTGTTCCTGTTCGCTGCCGTGACACAGGCGCTGGCCGTGGCGTCGTTGCCGATGCGCAAGAGCGCACCTAACCCGGTATTGGCCGGCGGCGTTTTGCTGGCGCTGTGGTGGGCGTATGGCGCCACAGACGGCAGTTACGGTACTGCCGGCGTTCTGTTGCTGTTGGCCAGTTATGGGCTGTGCGTTTCCCTGCCGGGGTACGTGACGGCCGTCTGGCCGGTGCGCGGGCTGGCGATCGTGGCCTGGCCGCTCTTGGTGCTGATGCTCAATGCCGAGCTGGGCGGCACGATGATGCTGGCCGGCCTGCTGCTGCCGGCAGTGCTCATCCTGGGGACGCTGCCTCTGGCGACGCCGTTCAATCAACGGCGACTGTTGCCGCGGGGGTTTTTCTTGTACGGCTATGTAGGGCACTTGTTGTTGCTGGCGTTGCTCGCCTGGTTGGTTCGTTAAGACGGTAAAAAAATCGATGATGCAGATCTCAGTATGTAGGGCAATATCCGCCAATATCATATGTTCTGGACAGAAAAGATCGCTTTGAAGCTGCTAAGCCAAGGTTTTTGTAGTAGTCTCTGCTAAATGATCCTTTTTAGATCCTTGGGGAGGCTGAAATGACACAAGCCGCAAGCGTAATAACTTCCTCATCGAGAACGAAACGTTCCTATCGTAAGGGGAGTCCGTTGAGCGCCGCTGAACGGCAGCAAATCTCTCTGGAACGGAAGAAAAGCACACACAAAGAAGTCCGTGTTTTTGTTAGAGACTCACTCAAGCATCAACTTCAAAGCATGTGTGAACGAGAAGGTATTACACAGGCCGAAATGATTGAGCGATTGATTGAAATGGAGTCGACAAGACACATTTGAAATGCAACGACATCACATTCTTGATCGTTGTAGCCGTGAGTGCTAGATTACTGATCGTTTAGCAGAATTTTTGGTTGGCCACGCCGCAAGGTGGCAGGGAAGTGGGTCTGGAGGTTGTTACCAGAACACTGAAAAGCAAAAACCCCGATAATCTTCTCTATCTTGGCGGACGGGAAAGATTAACGGGGCTCACTTAAAACTGTATAGAAGCGTTGCTCTATGCAGGGAGTATAGTTTTATGCCTTTTAAAGGTCAACTCCTTCGGCGCAACATAAGCGCAGGGCTACTTGAATAGCCAATTTGCGAATGTTGAGCACCACATCAATGAATCCCGTGGCTCCCGGCGTGGCGAGGCTAATGCGCTTCGGCGTGGACAACAAAAAATTCATCGGCGCTATACGCCAAACCTATGCTGCCGGGTGCCGAAAGGCATGGCGAGCAAAGTTGTTGCTCGCATGAGTAGTCACGACTGGCGGCGTAATGATGATCTGATCGAGCTGCGCCGGCAGGGCTACATCCCCTATACCCAACGCAATAACCCAGACTATCGTCCCAAACCGATGCGTATTGCCGCGCGGTCGGAGAGCCGTGAGGCGCTGACGGTGCTTTCCCTCGTGCTGGGGGCAAACTGCGACTATAACCCGGACAGCGACTACCCGTTCGAGATCATGCTGCCGTTCGAGGACGTGGCCAAAGCCATGGGAGTGCTGCACGTCTACGAAAGTGGCCGAAAGGCTTATGACGTGGCGTTGCATGCGCTGTCGGTGCTCGAGCAGCTGGACTATCTCATCGTGTCGCGCGGGCAGGATACTGACACTGGTCAGAACAAGCCGCTGCGCATCTGGCTGACGGAGAACTTCTTCACCAGCCGCGGCATCCGGGTGGACGAAATTCGCCAGTGGCTGAACCAATACCGGCTGTGGGCGATTAAAAACGGCCTGACTGAAACGCTCAGGCAAAAATACGAGCGCCACCTGGTTCGCATCGCGCATCTGGGGATCGACATCGAGCGCAAGCACTCGCTGAAGAACCGGCTGAAAAAGATCCGGCGGTGGGTGGTGAGTCCCGACCTGCAAAACCTTAAGCGCGGCGCGGAACAGGCGATTGGCAATGAACTGGCCAGGCGGCAGCAGAACGAGCAGCGATTGGATACGCTGCTGGATGACACCGCCGCCGGCATCAAAAAGCTGGCCGCAGCCCGTCGCCAGAAGCAGAACGGCTTTTATCAGGCCTGGGTGCAGTGGACGATGGGCAGCTCGCCGCTGAAGGCGATGGAGCTGGAAAATACGCTCAAACGTGAACAGCCTGGACTGCTGAACAGCGATCCAGAGGCATTCTACCGGCTGCTGCTGGAGCGTGCTGGCGCCATTCCAACCTAATTTTCCGAACATAGCTTGCTTTACCCTGCCTGACCTGCGGGGGTTTTGTGCTGCCAGTTTCCCACCGCTGATGCCTGGTTGGCTATTGATCCCGCATGTTTCGGCAGAGGCCGGCATGATTTTCGCGACCGCCGACGTCGATCGGGGATGCAGACAATAGCGCCCGACGAGGAATAACCCTTTAACTTCGACATTAACTTCGAAAAGGTACTCAGTAATATGCTTAATTTCGAAGGTTGTTTCTGAACAAACTAAGCCCTTTAAAAAGGGAGTAACTCAGCGCACCGGCTTACGCCGTTGCCGTTGAGTACCTCCCTCACTTCGCTCGGGCAAAAAACAACATCACCCTTAACATTCCAATCTTACTCGGCAAAACCTGAAGTAGCTCCTGCAGCAACAGCTGCAGGCAAAAGACTCTGAACCCAAGCAAGAACTGGCGAGATTTCCCAACCAATAAAATTCGCCAACCTTAGCCCCACAAACCCCCTCCCACCGCTGAAAAGCGCCGCCGCCCCCCGGCCGAAGGCCGGGGAACTGTGTCGCTTTTATGATGAGTGTTGTAACTAAAGTGTTAGGTGTGGCTGTAGGTGGTGGCGCTTTGGGGTTTGGTGTACACGCCCGTAAGCGCCCTTACAGGCCGCTAACGCGGAGATACGCCCCGCCTCTGGCGGGACCACTCCGACGGCGTAATGTTGCTTCCGTATGGCTTTTAGTGGGTTAGCTTAGCAGGGCTGTGAGTGGGTGCGGTGAAACCTATCAAAACCGAACCGGCTGCGCCGGGCTACCGGCGCCCCTTGCCTGTGGATGTCCTTTTTGGCTGAGGCTGGCGCCTTCATGCGCAGAGCGCATATCGCGCTGTTTTGTAACAACGATGGCACAACAGATGTACCTTGCGGAAACAGTATTAATGTAATATTTTACTGTATATATATACAGCTATGTGACTGTCTCGCACCACTCCCCAACAACAGTTCAAATGAGGACATCAAGATGGCTGAACAAAAGAAAAATGACCAGGTACAGGATGGCGTCAACGACGACATCACCTAATTGAAATCACTCACAACGCTTCGCTGCTAGGAACAGAGAACACAGTATAACATTGTAAATATAACCCTCCAATAAACTAGGGTTATTCAAATAAACTAACATCACTTTATTTAAGGGTAATACATGCCAGTTACTATTAAACAGACTCAAGAAAACTCACTTACCGCCTATCATGGTGTTAAATTTGGGGATGTTGATACTGTCTTAAGTGGAATTAAACGTCCAGATGGATCAGCCGGTAACTTTGACAATGAGTGGAAAGGATTCTATGTCGCAGATCAGCAGCGTGGGGCAATAGGATATGCCACGGTGTCTGATGAATATGCAAATGCAGCCATGGCGAAAGGGGATTATAGCGCGTATGAAAAAGCAGGGGCCTTACTACAAGTTGATTTCCCAGGACCTGTCACTGTGGTTGAAGTAAACTCAGAAGCTGATGCGGTAGCAATAAAAAAAGCACTTGGTCTTGATGCAAATAAACCTCTAATTGACCAAATGGGACACCCTGACACTATCCGTTCTAAATGGCCAAGCTCAAAATTAGTGGTTCTAAAAAGGGAAGTTGAGACACTTCCAGGAACTTATGAAATAATTATTCCTTGGAATCTCGCCGAAGCAGGAAAGCCAGTAGTAGTTGAACGTTTTGATAAATTAAAACGCGGTGAAGATGCTCGACAGGCTCTAGACTCCAAGCTTAGTTGTGGATTAAATGCCCGCTCTAAAAGATCAGTTTCTACCGGCGACAGAATATGTGGTCTTGACTGGGAAAGAATAAGAAAAAAAGCCGTCGATAAAGCTAAATCAGTCACATCTGACAAAATGTTTATCAACTCCTTGCCCAAGAAAGAAAAAAACAACCCTGCCACTAAAAATGACATAAAAAAAATCTACGAGTCATCAGCTAATCACTCTATCCTAAAAGGGGGAAGTAAAGTTATTCATAAGGCATCATTAGTCTTGTGGGTCGCTAATACTGCCGATGTTTTAACTAGTAATTCGTCATCAACTCTTGATAAAGCTACTGCTATTATCGGTATTGTACCCGGCATTGGGGATGCTTTTTCACTGGCTGATTCTATTGAGCATGAAGATGTTGAAGGCATTATCACAAGTTCGATTGCCTTAGCGGCATTCACTGTTGCGCAAGCTATACCCGTGGTAGGCGAACTCGTCGATTTAGCCTTACTTACAGAAGTAGCTATTTCATCGCTAGTTAACGTAATATCTAATTATATCCAGTCCACGCAAAGACCTGCCGTAACACTGCCAGGGACTATTTCTCCGGTAACTGTTAACGGTATAACACTAAAATGGCGTTCAGAGGTAGATCAGACAATTTCGTTGCCTCCAGATTATGGCCGAAAAGTTCAGATTTTAGAAATTTCTGCAGAACAGGGAAAAAGTGCCCCTCTGGTTGCTATTGTAGGGCATCAGAATGACGGCTATTTCAATCTTGAGCCTGAGCGGGTGATTATCATCCAAGACGATAAAATAACTACCGTTAACACATCATTTGTATCTCAGAAGTCAACTTACGTGGCCTTCCCGACTTCACCAATAACAGTAGCATACGGACGCCCCGTTTCTCTACGTCTCTCATATACGACAAAAAATACTGGTAACCATACGGTCAGATCTCCATTCATAAATATCGCAATTGGTAATAATGGCCAATCTTCGCCTCCTGCACCACTTGACGTACCACAGGGTGTTAATGACCTCCTCGATAAAAATTTCTGGGTGTCAACTCGATTTTATGTTCACAGCACCAAAGAGAGCTACTCGAAAGTCAGCTATTTCAACCAGGGCGGCTATGTGGCTAGTCTAGAAATTTCTATCGGGAGTAAAATTTTATCGACCAGCAAGCTAGCTGTGGGACAAACAGAAGTTATAGATCTCACTGAACATAATATACCCGAGGGCTCAATATTAAGCACTAGAATCAATATCAGTCTTGGTCCATACAAAGAGGGACCCCAAATAAAATATGGTATAGGAAGTGGCGAGACAGCCAATCTTAAATCATGGGGAACAATATTCAGCCCTCAGCTAGATTTTGGTTAATCAGCAACCCATCTTACCAGTGATGAGCGGCCGGAAAAATCTGGGGGTTCCGGCGTAGAAACCCATTAGCACTGGTGGTAGGGCAACGCGATGAACGTGGAATCTCAACCATGCACCAACTGACGAGGCTTCTGTCTCGTCGGTTTTTTTCTTTCTGGATCGGGGTTTGAGGGGCAATGGAACAAAACATACAGGGGGTAGTGTCCGGGTAGCTGCGATAACTGCCAACTTTTTGCTCCCTCCTCCTTCACGTATAAACGAATGTTTGTGCAACCATCTCTGTCCCAACGTAACGATGCGGCCTCGTGCATGGTTAGGAGATTGGATCGTTTCTTTTTGAGGGCGACTGTCCATGAATAGTAGCGCGACGTCCCCCCTGATGGGGCGGTATCGCCGATGGGTTATGCGTAAAAATGCCTGTTTTGCTGTATTTTTAATCCCAAACCTGTTTTTTAGGCGCACTTATCCAGAGTCGGTGACTGAAGCCATCGTTTTTTCTCCATCCGTTTCAGCCTGGCCGACAGTAATTCTGTCGCATGCCTGCCAGCCTCGGCGCCGGCAAATCGTAGCCGATCACCGCACAAGATGCATTGGTACGGATCTGTGCCCAAGAAGCCTTTCATCAACACCGCGAACCCGGGCCGTTTGGGCTCGCCATCGACAGCGCTTCGTAGACCTTCGGCAGCAGCGAACCGCGCTTGCGGTTGGCCAGAAAGCCTTAGTAACGCACCATTTTAAAGTGTCGGGCCGGGATATGGCTGACGTAACGCTGCAGCATCTCCTCCTGGCTGATTTTCTGGCGTTTGCGTTTCTGCGTGCGGTGATCGTAATACTGATGGACTACGGCACAGCCGCGGAAGTGGCTCAGCTGAGAAGCGGCCACCGGCGGGCGCTTCAGGTACCGGCCGAGGTATTTCACGCTGCGCCAGGCACCGCGCGTCTTTTCGGCAAAATGCACTTTCCAGGCGCGGCGATATTGCGCATGCAGATAACGGTGCCACCGTTCTTCATTACGGATATGACCGAGGCCCGGCAGGCCGCCGGGATTGATTTGCGCAAAGTTGTCGCGCAGCAGGTAAACCACGGCGTTGCGCCAGATGGCTTCCACTTCTTTCTTTTTTAAAGAACAGATGGCGCCAGACGCCGTGTTTGATGTCGAGGCCGCCGCGGGTGACAGAGACGTGGATATGCGGGTGCTGATTGAGTTGCCGGCCGTAGGTGTGCAGTGCGCAGAAGATGCCTATTTCGATCCCCTGCCTGCGGGTCCAGCGGAGCATGGCCCGGGGCGCGCAGCGAAACAGGTCGTTGAGCAGGGACCAGTTGTTGTTGAAGAACGGCCACAACAGGTGAGGCATGGTAAACGTGATGTGCTGCCAGTCGCAGTCGGGCAGGATGTGCTGCTGTTAGGCGATCCACTGCTCGGTGGCCTTGAGGCCACAACTGCTGCAGGCCTTGGACTTGCAGCTCTGGCAGAAAAAGCGGGCATGGGTGCAATCCGGTGAGGCACAGCAGTAGCGGCGAACACCCATGGCACAAGTGCCGCAGGCGAGCATGCGCTCGACGGCGAGTTTGGTCCAGTCGCTGAGGGTGTCATCGTGTTTGTCGAGATAGCGGCTCCAGCCGTCGTCATGCTGGAACAGAAGCTTTGCAGGTCGCGGTATGTACATGCAACACAGTATAAAATGCGTCGATGAAGGTAGAAAAGACTTCGGCTGCGCAGCAGGCGTGCTACCGTTCCACAGGCGTGGCGGTGTTCAGATTGTTGAGCTATAATTATTTAGTGTTAACAAAGTGTTACGCAAAAATATTATATAACATATGCAAACAACAAAGGACGGTATCTGGGATGGAGAAGAAACTTAGAGGAGTCAAATCCGCTAGTGCGGCCTTCGGCTGGCCTGAAATCGGAGTTCATCGCGCACAATGGAGCGCGATGCTGATCTGCCTGACGGCGATCGGCGGGGCGCAGGCCTCCAGCTACATAGAGAATGGTCAACCTGGCGATCCGGCCAGCTGGCGCACCGCCGAATTCAACGCCAACTGGGGGCTGGGGGCGATCCACGCGGATCAAGCATACGCCGCCGGGTATACCGGAAAAGGCATCAAAATCGGTATTTTCGATCAGCCGGTCTACGCCGAGCACCCGGCGTTCGCCGGTGATAATAAGGTGCTCAATCTGGTTACCGAAGGCATCCGCGAATATACCGATCCCTATATTCCGGTGAAAAAAGGCGACGCTTTCCACTATGACGGCACGCCGAGCGTGGATTTCAGTGGCTCGCTCGGTACGCACGGCACCCACGTGGGCGGCATCGCCGCCGGCAGCCGCGACGGCGGCGCCATGCACGGGGTGGCATTCAATGCGCAGATCATCAGCGCCGAAACCGGCGATCCCGGCCCGGAGGACGGCATCATCCTCGGCAACGACGGAGCGGTGTATAAGTCAGGGTGGGATGCGCTGGTGGCCAGCGGCGCGCGCATTATCAACGACAGCTGGGGCATCGGTATTACCGAACAGTTTTATGAAGGCGGGTATGACCCGGCTTATCCGAATTTCACCGTAAACGATGCGCAAAAGCAGTTCGATCAGATCAAACAGATCCTGGGCACCAAGCCCGGCGGTGCCTATCAGGGCGCGATCGACGCGGCGCGCAGCGGCGTGGTCACCATCTTCGCCGCCGGTAACGATTACAACCTCAACAACCCGGACGCCATTACCGGCCTGGCCTATTTCGTGCCGGAGATTGCACCGAACTGGCTGACGGTCTCCAGCTTGCAGGACCCCTCTAATAGCGGCGACTACAGCATCAGCATCTTCTCTACCCGCTGCGGCTACACCGCCAGCTTCTGCGTTTCGGCGCCGGGGTCCGATATATACAGCTCGGTGATTGAAGGCACCAGCGTGGAGAATCTGACGGCCGGCTACGCCAAATACAGCGGCACCTCGATGGCGGCGCCGCACGTGGCCGGCAGCGTTGCGGTGCTGATGGAGCGTTTCCCGTATCTGAGCGGCGCACAGGTGGCGGAAGTGCTGAAAACCACCGCCACCGACATGGGCGCGCCGGGCATCGACGCGCTCTACGGCTGGGGGATGATCAACCTGGGCAAGGCTATCAACGGGCCAGGCATGTTGGTGACCGCCGAGGATATTCCGGCGGAGTTCCGTATTCCGGATCCGACGGGCGTGGCCTACGGCCCGACCCAGTTCGTGGTGGATCTGCCGGGCGTCGGCGCGGTGCTGGACAAGGGTAAACCGACCGAGCGCGTCTGCAGCGATGTGCTGTGCGGGCTGGACGTCTGGAGCAACGATATCTCCGGCCACGGCGGCCTGACCAAGCAGGGTATCGGCACCCTGGTGCTGACCGGTAACAACACTTATTCCGGCCCGACGCTGGTCAATCAGGGGCGGCTGGCGATCAACGGCTCGGTCACCTCGGACGTCAGCGTGCAGAGCGGTGGCATCGTCGGCGGCAGCGGCACGGTCGGTTCGCTGACCGCCCGCCGCGGCGGCACCGTGGCGCCGGGCAACTCGATCGGCACCCTGAACGTGGCGGGCAACGTCAGCTTCGAACCGGGTTCGCGCTACGCGGTGGAAGTGGGGCCGAACGGCCAGAGCGATCGGATCCAGAGCAGCGGCTCGGCGACGATCGGCGGCGGCGAGGTGGCGGTGACGCTGGAGAATAGCGCCAACCTGCTGACGCAAAGCGAGGTGCGCAGCCTGCTGGGCCAGCAGTACACCATCCTGAGCGCGCAGCAGGGGGTGAGCGGGCAGTTTGACGCGGTGGCGCCGAACTACCTGTTCCTCGGCACCGGGCTGAGCTACCAGCCGGCCGGGGTGACGCTGAGCGTCGGGCGCAACGGCACGAGCTTCGCCAGCGTGGCGCAGACGCCGAACGAGCGGGCGGCGGCGGCGGCGGCGGATACGCTGGCGGCGGGCAACCCGGTGTACGAAAGCGTTCTCAACAGCGGCACGGCGGGCGAGGCGCGGCAGGCGTTCCGTCAGCTGTCGGGGCAAATCCATGCGGATATCGCGTCGGCGCTGGTGAACGACAGCCGCTACCTGCGTGAGGCGCTGAACGGGCGGCTGCGTCAGGCGGAAGGGCTGGCGAGCTCGTCGGCCATCAAGGCGGACGAGGACGGCGCCTGGGCGCAGCTGCTGGGGGCGTGGGACCACGCGTCGGGCGATGCCAACGCCACCGGCTATCAGGCCTCGACCTACGGGGTACTGGTGGGGCTGGACTCGGCGGCGGCGGCCGACTGGCGGCTGGGGGTAGCGACCGGCTACACCCGCACCTCGCTGCACGGCGGGTACGGGTCGAAGGCGGACAGCGACAACTACCACCTGGCGGCGTACGGCGACAAGCAGTTCGGGGCGCTGGCGCTGCGTGGCGGGGCGGGCTACACCTGGCACCGCATCGACACCAAACGGTCGGTGAACTACGGGATGCAGTCGGACCGTGACACGGCGAAGTACAGCGCGCGCACCGAACAGCTGTTCGCAGAAGCGGGCTACAGCGTGCAGGGCGAGTGGCTGAACCTGGAGCCGTTCGTCAACCTGGCGTACGTGAACTTCGAAAACAACGGCATCGCGGAAAGCGGCGGCGCAGCGGCGCTGCGCGGCGACAAGCAGCACACGGATGCGACGGTGTCGACGCTGGGGCTGCGCGCGGACACCGCGTGGCAGGTGACCCCGGGCACGACGGTGGCGCTGCGCAGCGAGCTGGGATGGCAACACCAGTACGGCGGGCTGGCGCGCGGCACCGGGCTGCGGTTCAACGGCGGCAACGCGCCGTTCGTGGTGGACAGCGTGCCGGTGTCGCGCGACGGCATGGTGCTGAAGGCGGGGGCGGAAGTGGCGGTGAACGAAAACGCCTCGCTGTCGCTGGGCTACGGCGGGCTGCTGTCGCAGCACCATCAGGACAACAGCGTCAACGCCGGCTTCACCTGGCGCTTCTGACGTTCAGCGGTCATTACAACGACAACGGAGCCGGCATGCCGGTTCCGTTTTTTATCCCTGCATAAAGGGGTTGTAAGCAGGAAGTCGCCAAAACTTTGTGGTCTGCTATTTTTAGTAATTTTTCGAAACATCGTAATGCCATCAGCAATCCCCTTAGCCAGACACCCCATCTATTTCTGAGTTTTCTGTTTATGCAGCAACGACTGACTTATCAAGCCATACCATGATCCCATTTTAGCTTGGTGCTTTGTGGTATACAGGGCTGTTGTTAATTTGCAAACTTTTACTTTGCCATGGAGTTGTAGTGGCACACTGTTGTGGTATACCCAAAAGAAAAGATTGATGGCATCGGGAGGTGAATTTTGATTTGCAGTTATTGTGAGGACGTGAAGGATGTTGCGAGCATGAAAAGATAAACGCGAGCAAAGTGGCAGTCAATGTGAGCAAAAAAAGCGGATAAACGCGAGCACGCCGGTTTTCAAACGCGAGCCGATACACATAACCGTTACCGATTTCTGTATTTAACGAAATGTTATTTTCATTAAATATGGGGCTAGGGGTGTGACGCTCAGTGTGTAGTGGTCAACTAATACTGGCCACTATAAATTATTTCACTTTATTACGAGCCTGATTGTATGAAGTCATCTTACATCGAGGACAAAGTAAAAAGAAGAAGAAAGATAGCTTTTGTTTTAGCTTCTTTGATGATTTTTTATTTACATAACCTACGCAGCGAAGATTAGCTGTCAAGTTGTATTGATGGAGTCCATACATGAATGGACGAACTATATCTCAATGAGCGTAATCGTAGGAGGTATCTATTCTGTATTTTGCCAAGAAAGTAGAAAAAACTCATTGAATTATTCTTCATGGGCTTTAGCGTTGGTTTTTTATGTTCACTGAATCTTTACTCAGTTTGTACTGTGTGGAGCCTGTACATAAATTTATGTAATTGCCTGATTTTGATATGTTCAACCCAATATCAAAAGCAGGTTAATTTATGGACGAAAAACAGTTGCAGGCTATGGTTAACGAACTGGCCAAAAAATCTCAAAACCCCTGAGGATCTCAACCAGTTTGATCGCCTGCTGAAGAAAATCAGCGTCGAGGCAGCGCTCAATGCTGAAATGACTCATCACCTCGGCTACGATAAACATCAGTCCAAACCGGCGACCAACGCCCGCAACGGCTTTACCCAAAAAACTGTCATCACTGGCGATGGCCCGCTGGAGCTGCGTGCATCGCGCGATCGTGATGGTTCCTTTGAACCCCAGTTGGTGAAAAAGAACCAGACCCGGATCACCGGGATGGATAACCAGATTTTATCTTTGTACGCCAAAGGGATGACCACCCGTGAGATAGCGGCGGCGTTCAAAGAGCTGTATGACGCCGATGTCTCGCCAGCGCTGGTCTCAAAGGTAACTGATGCCGTCATGGAGCAGGTCACCGAATGGCAAAACCGGCCACTGGATGCAGTCTATCCCATTGTTTACCTTGACTGTATCGTCCTGAAAGTCCGGCAGGACAGTCGGGTCATCAATAAATCCGAGTTCCTTGCCCTGGGTATCAACATCGAAGGCCAGAAAGAACTACTGGGTATGTGGCTGGCCGAAAACGAGGGCGCGAAGTTCTGGCTCAATGTGCTGACCGAACTAAAAAATCGCGGCCTGAACGATATCCTCATCGCCTGTGTCGACGGCCTGAAAGGCTTCCCGGACGCCATTAACACAGTGTATCCGGAAGCCCGCATCCAGCTGTGCATCGTGCATATGGTGCGTAACAGCCTGCGGTTCGTCTCCTGGAAGATCTATCAGGCTCCCACGGAAGAAGCAGGCCAGCAGGCGCTGGAAGCGTTCGCCAGCGCATGGGACAGCCGCTACCCGCAGATAAGCCGGAGCTGGCAGGCAAACTGGACCAACCTAGCGACGTTCTTCGCTTACCCGGCAGACATCCGCAAAGTGATCTAAACGACCAACGCCATAGAGTCGCTGAACAGCGTGATCCGACATGCCATCAAAAAACGGAAGATGTTCCCGACGGACGACGCAGTGAAAAAGGTGGTGTGGCTGGCAATCCAGGCAGCATCACAGAAATGGACAATGCCACTGAGGGACTGGCGTATGGCGATGAGCCGTTTTATTATCGAGTTCGGTGACCGCCTGGACGGTCACTTCTGAGAAAAGGCATTTACACAGAATCGTGTACAGGGTCCCCAGCGCACCTCTCGCACGAGAAAGCCGCCTGCGGGGTTGATGTGTGGAAAAATTACGCTATGCTCTTAACCAGCTTAATGACACCATCCTCATAACAAGAAAGGCCGTGATATATCCCTGCTGTGCGACATGCCCACCGTCATGTCGCATTTTTTTACCCCTTGCCCGTCAGAGAAAATTAAGTATGATAGCAGTGCTGACTTTGCCTCTACCCGGTTTGAGCCAGCCGATATTTCTACCAGAAACAATCCATGTGTATACGTAGATTCTTCCTTATGCGCCGCCCAAACGGCGCTTTTTTTATGCCTCATCTTCGTTTCATGGTTAGGTAAACTCAATCGGCCCTTTTTGAGTTTACCTAACCATGAACGTAGCACCTCTGCGGGACGAGCACGGCAGCACTGCCGCCTCTACGGTCTTTAAGCCCGAGCCTCACATAAACGATGGTGCCGCCTTACGGCCGGCAGCACGCACGGTGGCGCATACCCCACCGCAGCACCGACGCCCTTTTCCTGTTCCCTGCCGCCCTGTAGACTCTGCACCATGTATATTCCCCGCCCGGCAAAGCTGCTGTTCCAGCACAATGATGGCTGGGGCGCTATCTCGACAAACACGGCGACGGCCTCAGCGACTGGACCAAACTCGCTGACGAGCGCATGCTCACCTGCGGCATGGGCGTGCGCCGTTACTGCTGTGCCTCACCGGACTGAACCCATACCCGCTTTTTCTGCCAAAGCTGCAAGTCCAAAGCCTGCAGCAACTACGTTCTTCTGGAGTCTGAATACCGAATGGGTGCCGACGAAGAGCTATAACAGCTTCAACGAAGCCGTGAGCGCGATAATCCGCTATTACAGCACCGTGCGGCCTCACTGGTATAACGTTGGTCTGACGCCCAACGAATCTGAGCGGCTGTACTACTTACAGTCTAATGCGATGGTAAGTATTAGTTGAATACTGCAGGAATACCGGTGGCAGAGGGCATCGTTAATTTAAGATACAAAAGCAGTCCGGTTATGGCGGGTCAAGATCACATAATATCGTTCAGCATTACACCAACGCCCACCCGTGTTTGCCGGAAGCTATAGTCGATCAGCGATTCGCCGTATCCGCTGAACACTTGGGTATAGAAGCGCACGTTGCGGGTGATCGGATAGCTCCAGCCCAGTTCCGCGCCGCCGTAGCCGCTGTTCCAGTTGTAGTGGCTGTCGACGCTGAATACGCTGTCGCCCCAGGCGTAACCGACCTTCAGCCGATAGTATCCCATGTATTTGTTGATGTCCGGGTTGTCGTCGTTGCTCGAGCTCTCCGAGAAGCGGAACCAGGGCTTGAGATCCACCTGCCAGTTGCCGTTTTGCGCCATCAGCCGCGCATAGCCGCGATTCCAGCTACGCGACGTCGGAACCGAGCGGCCGTTAGACTGATGGTTAACGCCGATTTCAACATCGCGCAGCGTCCAACCGGCAAAGCGGTAATCGGTCGCCCACCCCACGAACAACTGCGGCTCGTAGTTGGTTTCGCGGAACGGCGAAGACTCGCCGCGGTTGGACAATTGCCACCAGGAGCGCTGAGTATAAGACGCGCCGAGCACCGAGTTGTCGCCGGCAATGCCCCGCAACAGCGGAAACGCCAGGCTAAGTTGGTATTTCACCTCGTCCTTGCGCGCCTTGTCGGCCCAGTTGTACGTCTTGATGGCCTCTTTGTTGATATCGCTGGTGTCGGTGTAGAGCAGGTAATTGGGATCGTAAGGATACAGCGTGAACGGATTATCGTGCTCCTGCAGCAGGTTGGCGATAATGCTGCCGCGCACCGCCGGCTTATCGTGAATCTGCTGCTTTTTGGCTTCTTCAGCCAATGCCAGCGCCGGCATCAGCAGCGTGGCGGAAACGATCCCTGACAAAATGCGCATAACCTCTCCTCACTCCAACGAAAAAGGGCAAGCCGGAAAACATCAGGCCATTCTACACACAAAGGGCGTTTTACCGCAGCGCAAGCCGGTATTATTGGAATAGTCTGGAAAGCAATAAAGGCTAAGCATGAAATCATTATTTCATTAAACTGGACTGACTAGTTGGCTCCCTTAAAACGCAAAAGAAAAACGGAAACCCGCTATGTCGACCATACCACTGGCCCTGGAAGCTCCCCGCTGACGTGCTTGATGGTTAGGAAACTCAATCGCCTCCTTGGCCGCTCCTTCCTCTTGGATACTATGCTAAAACAGGCTTAATTCGGAGAACTACCATGGAAAACATTGCGCTAATTGGTATCTGACCTAGATAAGAACTTTTTCCACACCCATTGCCAGAATAGCAACGGGAAGGCGGTTTATCGAAAAAAACTCACAAGGCAAAAGCTGCTTGAATTTCTGGCACAATTTACGGCAACTAGGCTGTGTCCCTTAATTGCATAAACTTCAATAAAACAATCGGATGCAACCCAGTTTCACCATCGCCAGATAACTCCTCGCCGTTTTGTCGTAACGTGTGGCGATGCGACGGTATTCTTTCAGGCGGCCAAAACACCGCTCAACAACGTTGCGATTCGGTAAGCTTCACGAACGAGTTGTGAACGATCGTCCAACGCCACGTTTTCATTAGATTTTCACGGGATAACTGCTTTTATACGACTTCTTTTCAGGTCGTTACGTAGTACATAACCTGATTACGCTGTGTCAG
Organism: Serratia sp. 2C06; assembly: GCF_050037615.1. Classification (NCBI taxonomy): domain Bacteria; kingdom Pseudomonadati; phylum Pseudomonadota; class Gammaproteobacteria; order Enterobacterales; family Yersiniaceae; genus Serratia; species Serratia sp. 2C06. The sequence continues at coordinate 48,477 of NZ_CP188298.1, forward strand.
CAAGCACTGTATAACCACGACACTTCATGCTGCCGTTCTGGCGCTGAACACCAATACCGTCCAAAAGACTTAATGCGAACTTGCTTTCGTGGGCCTGACACGGGCTTAACACAATATTCAACGGGAGACCGCTTCCGTCTGTCGCCAGATGGATTTTGGTGTCAAAACCGTCGCGATAGCGACCCAGGCTGTGATCTCCTGTGATATCGAGATGTTTTTTTGTGCCCCGGCGGCGCATCTGAGCGCACGGATACTACAGCCATCCATTGCCGTCGCTGACCAGTCAACGAGACCATGGTTATCATGAGGCGCTGGTAACTTATTAAAAAAATGTTAATTACTCCTGACTTTGACCACCGGTTAAAACGGTTGTAAGCGGTCTTCCATGGACCCTATCGGTCAGGCAAATCGCGCCATGGGGCATCAGAGCACAACACCCAGAACATACCGTTGATAATCATATTATTGTCTGCCCATGGTCGTCCGGCCTGGGGTGTTGCAGGCTGATCGGGCAACAGCGGCTGGATGAGAGACCATGCTTCATCGGAAAGGTCGTAGCGAGCTATAGTTCAATGTGTTTTGGAAACAAACAGTTACTGTAGCTCAGGTGATTAAGGGAGATAGACTTGTTGACTACTACACCACTCACAATATATGTATCATACTCAGACTATTCCAAAGGAGGGGCTATGAGATTTATATATTTATATATTTTCATTCTAGGTGGTTGTACTAGTTATCATCCTGAAAAAGACCAATGCCAATATTTTTCTGGCGAAACTTCAGCGAAGTGTGTTTCGGGAAGTTACTATGATATTACAGGCGCAGGTGATTTGTTTACCACTACACCACCACCCAGTAATAAAAAAAGTAGTATTTAGATAGGGAGCTGAGGTGCTGAGGGAGCCACACAAATTGACGCTAATAAACAAGCACCATTTTGTGGAAAATCCTTGATGGTTAGGAAACTCAATCGACCCTTATTGGGTTTCCTAACCATGAGCAGCGACGATAAAGATCTGCATGCGGTGAGGTCTGAAGCGGAGTAATGCGTTAAAATGCCATTTTTGCTGTGCTTTGAAGATGTACCCTATTTTTATTCACCCTTATCCAGAGAAGGGGGGGGAAGCCATCGTTTTTTTGCCATCCGCTGTAGCTGGTCAGAGAGCAGTTTGGTGGCGTGCTCGCCCGCCACGGCGCTGGCAAAACGCAGCCAGCCCTCGCACAGGATACATTGGTACGGATCGGTACCCTGGAAGCCTTTCATCAGCACTGCAAATCCGGGCCGCTTCGGTTTTTCACGTACCATCATCGCCAGCGCGTTGTAGACCTTCGGCAGCAGCGAACCGCGCTTGCGGTTGGCCAGAAAACCGTAGTAACGCACCATTTTAAAATGCCGCGCAGGGATATGGCTGACGTAACGTTGCAGGATCTCCTCCTGGCTGATCTTCTGGCGTTTGTGCTGCTGCGTGCGGTGGTCGCAATACTGACGGACCACGGCACAGCCGCGGAAGTGGCGCAGCTGAGAAGCGGCCACCGGCGGACGCTTAAGGTACCAGCCGAGGTATTCCACGCCGCGCCAGGCGCCGCGTGTCTTTTTGGCGAAGTGCCTTTCCAGGCACGGCGATACTGGGCATGCAGTTAGTGGTGCCACCGGTCTTCGTTACGGATATGGCCGAGGCCCGGCAGGCCTCCAGGGTTGATTTGGGCGTAGTTGTCGCGCAGCAGGTAAACCACGGCGTTGCGCCAGATTTTCTCTACCTCTTTCTTTTTAAAGAACAGCTTCCGCCAGGTGCCGTGTTTGATGTCGAGGCCGCCGCGGATGACGGAGACGTGGATATGCGGGTGCTGATCGAGCTGCCGGCCGTAGGTATGGAGCGCACAGAAGATACCGACTTCGATCTCCTGTCGGCGCGCCCAGCGTAGCATGGCGCAGGTGGCGCAGCGAAACAGGTCATTGAGCAGGGGCCAGTCGTTGTTGAAGAACGGCCACAACTGCTGCAGGCTTTGGACTTGCAGCTTTGGCAGAAAAAGCGGGTATGGGTTCAGTCCGGTGAGGCACAGCAGTAACGGCGCACGCCCATGCCGCAGGTGAGCATGCGCTCGTCAGCGAGTTTGGTCCAGTCGCTGAGGCCGTCGCCGTGTTTGTCGAGATAGCGCCCCAGCCATCATTGTGCTGGAACAGCAGCTTTGCCGGTCGGGGAATATACATGGTGCAGAGTCTACAGGGTGGCAGGGAACAGGAAAAGGGCGTCGGCGCCAGCCGTCTCACGTCGCAGACGTGCTCATTTTATGCGGGTGTTAACGCTGCGGCGAGGGCATGAGCCACCTCGCGGCCAGTCGGGCTGTCAGATGACGCCGACGTTGAGGTGAGGCTGGTCTTAAAGACGGTAGAGGCAGCAGCACTGCCGTGCTCGCATCCCAGGGGCTCTACGTTCTTGTCGTTCTGATATGCGGCCGGGGTGGTTTAACTTACTAGCCGAACGCCTGTTCGCGAGCTTCCAGCTCAGCGGCATCAACCAATAAACAGTCCACAGACTCGTTTAGCGCTTTCCAATTCAGTAGCGTCCTGATACCTTCCGAGCGGCGATGTCTGTGTGCCTTGAGTGCTTCGCGACGCAGGACGTTGTCGGCCATCGCTTTGCGCGCCTGGTCTCCGCGTGCCTTCAGTATGGCTAAATACAGCCGGTATTCCTGCTTATTCATGGTATACGTCCTTTTTATGATTTAATGGCGCCCAAGATCCAGACTCTGCCTCAAGGTCGCGCACATCGTGTGCCTTGAGCGAACAACTCTGTGTTTGGATACATACTTTTATATCATTATTTTCTTTTTGGGCAACTTCCTCATCAAACAACTGTGATGTCCAACCATTCCATCCCAAGTGGCAGGGATTTGAAATGTATTTAGTGTGCTTGCTGCGTAAATGTAGTTTGCACAAGAGGAGATTCTAAGATAAATATTCCCACCACGACTGTTTATGGAAAGATTAGAAATATCTTGATTAGCCAATCATTAAAATTTATTCATGTCACGGCTAGTCAATATCATGTAAGGTTGTTTAAAGAAAGTAATTTTACTCTGCCATCTTATCTTGGTAATTGATTGTATTCTTGTAGATTTGTAGTGCTGCTGGAGATATGAATGTTGATAGGGGGTAATGCGTTCATAATCATTAAGCCACTAATAATGCAGAAAAAAACACCATCTCCCTATTGAACTCACCTGTAAAACAACAGGTGCCTTAACTATATTTTCAGCGCCATTTATTCGACACTGTTAATGTTAATAAAGAACGTATCCCTCTTACTAACCTACGTTAAGAGCGTGCTTCAACAGCGCTAATTAAATCACAAAGTGTAAGGCAAGGAAGTTAGTTATATTAAACATTAAGTAAAATTCTTAAAAAGCCCGTTTCTTATTTGACTTCGCTTCATTAATGGTTATGATTACTATTTGTGCAATTAAATCAAGGAGGCTCAGGTGAGCGAATCAGAAACTAACAAGTCAAAAATCGAAGTTCTTAATGATTATCTCTCTCAATTGAAAGAGATGAAGCATTATGCGCAAAGCAATATTGAAAAATTATCTGCGCAGTGGTTGGCTTTTGATCAAGGTGAATACAAAGATAAGACTAAATCAGAAAATATAAATAAAATAATTAGCAAGCAAAGTGACTGTCTTGATGAAATTTGTCTGGTTATTGAGGATTTTGAAATACAGATAAATAAAGATAGCGATTAAACTTAACCCTCATCAATATTACTATCAGGCCGTTATTCTTGAATGCGGCCTTTAAACTAAGAGTGCCACCATGAGAATATATGTCGTTGCTTTAGCAATAACTTTAACACTAACCTCTTGTGTGTCACCGCAGGAGCAGTTAGATCTTGACCGAAGAACGTGCCTTTCCTACGGATACAGAGATAGTTCAGAAAAACTGGCAGACTGTATTAAGGATTTGCAAATGCAAAGAAAAAACTTTGACAATGAGATTTTTATTAATAAGTCAAAAGGCTTGGATAAAAAGAGCTAAGTGGATTTTAAAATAAAAAAGTTCGATAAGTTCCAAAACCTGCCAGGTGTTGCAAGTGAAAGTTACTCTGCTTTCGTTTTACGGCTAATCATCTTACAGCTGCACCACCATACTGACATGTTTAAGAGATTCTTCTTAAAGTAGTAAAATCCAGGTAAGATAAAGATTATATTTGATTTTTCTTTTTGGTCTCATTATATTGGTTGTGACATTTTTCCAGTTGACGGGGCCAAATTGAGAATTGAAAAAAAGAGAAAGTACCTTACTGAGGATGAAGTGAGGCAGGTAATAAGGGCATCTCAAATGAGCAAGCATGCTGTGAGGAATGAGTGCCTGATTCAGCTGTGCTTTCTTCATGGTTTTCGCGTTAGTGAGATTGGGAAGTTGAAATTATCGGATGTAAACCTCTGTCGTGGTATTATTCATGTTGACCGATTGAAAGGCGGACTGTCCACAACTCAACCCTTGCTTGAATGTGAAAAAAAAATTATTGAAAGATGGCTTGAGATAAGGAAACAGCTCAACGGGAGTGACTCTAAATGGTTGTTTATATCACAAAAAGGTAAAGCACTATCACGACAGCAGATATACAATATAATAAAGAGGTGTGGTATTCTTGCCGGTTTAAATTTTCCGCTTCATCCGCACATGTTGAGGCACTCATGTGGTTTTGCTCTTGCTAACACTGGGGCTGATACACGCCTGATACAAGATTATCTTGGGCACAGGAATATACAACATACAGTTCTGTATACTGCCAGTAACTCAGGCCGTTTCTCTGGTGTTTGGGACATGAGTTTATATTTGAACTAATTTAAACTACAAATCTTTATCCGGTTTTTTAAAATTAAACTAGCTAAATTTGCCTGCCTAAAATGTCAATAAACTTCTGTATCATAATTGACGTGACGCTACTCGTCAGTTTTCGACTCGTATGCCAGCGCACCTAGATGCGCTGGCATACGAGCTGAAAAATCACCAACGGTTTAAAAAAATTATGATAATACTCATCTCAATCATTGAAGTCTATCGACAGTTTTTTATCACTCCTTAGTTTTCATATTATAAATAGCGATTATGGATATCTATTCTCTAGATTCATGCAGATATACTGCAGAACCTATAAATTTCGAGAAACGCTCACACCATATCTGAACAGTAGTGAACTCATTGACGTTAACACTGTCAGGAATGCTTTTTCGGAAGTTACCAAAATTTTTAAGCTCTCCAATAAGCACTGCCTCTTTTTTCATTTCTAAAAAGGAGTTTTTATCTACAGCTTGCGCTTTGGTCAGATAAATTTTGTAGTCCGGGCCGGGAGCTACCTGACCCTTGAACGCGATTTCACTGTCCGTTACATAAAGTTCACCTTCCGCCCAGTGAAATACATCGCTGCCTTTCTGATTGCGATTAAATTCACCCTTATATTTTGCAAGCTTCTTCACATCATTAATTTCATTTAGCGAGGCATTTTCTTGGGCAGTCAGTATCGGCAGTAGATAGATTCCTAAACCAGTACCCGCTCCCAGAAAAGTCAGGTGTGAAATAAGCAAAAAAACTTTCAATTTGGTCTTCATTATTTTCCTCCATAAATTGACAGCAGATACCTACAATTGTGCATATATTTTTATTGACTGATGGACTCTATCACATGTGAAGAGTATACAACTGCTGCGCCGGCGTTTAGGGAAATAGCCACGGCGAGCGCAGCGGCAATTTCCTCTCTGGATGCACCGGCTTTCATGGCGGCATGTGAGTGGATACTGATACAGCCGTCGCACCGGGTCGTCACGGCGACCGCCAGGGAAATCAGCTCCTGTGTTTTCTGGTCCAGCACGCCCTGACGATTGGCAGACTCAGCGATAGTCTGATAGCCCTTTAGGGTTTCGGGGATTTCATCCCCGAGCGAGCCAACGTTTTTCAGCAGGTTTTTTCTATATTCATTCCAGTTCATACTCATGATTTTGTCCTTATATTACAGGGAGGGTTTTAAAGCCCTGATATGAAAATATCTTTTCAGGTCATGTTTCAGCAGGACCGCCCCGGCACCAATCAGCAATACATCCTTTATGATGAAACTGTCAATTTTACCCAATTGAGGCAGCAGGCTCAGCGTGGTAATACCTGTGACGATAACGATGATATCTCCCAGTAAGCCGGCGGAAGGTCGTAAGAAACCAATAAATAGTGTTAGAAAGGTGATGGTTTCCACTACGCCGAGGAAATAGCTCCCTCCGTGGACACCAAAGAGGGAATACAGGATATTCAGCCATGTTGAGGAAATAAGAGGTTCGAGGGCCATCACTTCAAAATCAAACCATTTATAGGTGCCGAAGAGCATAAATATTGCAATAACAGACAGGCGAAGAATAATCATATCGTAGTCTGAGCGAATAAAGCCGCTAATAAAATTTTTCATTCCATTACTCCAGCAAAAAAATTCCTTTTCAGACATCAGACACGGGTATCTAGCATCATCAGTAAAGCGGCCACGGCTCCTGAGTAGGCATCATGAGGGGGGATCCTGTTCAGCATCAGTGCTCCTTTCAGTGCTGTGCAGACAATGATGGCCAGCTCATCGGGTGGGAAGACGGATTTAAGTTCGCCGCTTTTTTGCCCGGAGGCGAGGATATCTTTAAGTATGAGCATTTCTGTCTGTACCAGCTTGCTGACAGCCTTTTGTAGCTCGGGGCTGAACTGGTGACTGTCAGATAGCATGGCGTAAACACCGCACATTTCCCCTCTCTCGGCACAACCAGCAAACGCATCAAGATATGCCCTGAGGCGGAGCACACCCGGAGGAACCTCATGTAGAGCGGCATCAAGCTGGCCGAACACCCCGATTTTGTATTCGCAGTAGGCTAAACCCAAATCGGTTTTCCCCGGGAAATGATGGTGAATGCTGGCTTTTCTGATACCAATCTCTTTCTCCAGGTCGGCATAGCTGAAACCTAAAAATCCGCGTTGCTGGATCAATGTATCTGTCAGATGAAGTATTTTTTCGTAAGTAGACACGGCTTTTTCCTGTTATGCATGAGGGGGCTTTTATCCGTACCTTAGCGGTAGATAACAGCGGTTCCATAAAATTTATTTTTGCCGTCAAGCGAAGTGATTCTGAAGTATTTGGCACCGGACTGTTCTGCTTTGGCTTTAAGTGCATCGGCAACCTCTCCTGGTGTTGACAGATTACCGGCAGAAATATGGCCTGACGCAATCAGGCCTGTAGCATTCTGACGGTTAATCTCATCGGCGGCGGCGGCGTATCCGGCCAGAGTGAGCGTAAGCGCGGCCAGGGTAGTGCGGAGAATGTGATTCATGATTGTCATTCCTTTATATGGGGTATGTACGCAGACTACCTACCAGAAGGTAGGTAGTCAAGTTGTTTATACTGTGAATTCATAGGTTGCTTAAGTGACATGAAATTTATTCTATAAAAATAAGCAGGTTATCGTGCTTTCGCAACCAGTTAAAGCGATTTTAGTCGATATGAAAGATAAGAGACGTGTGCAAGAGAAAAGGTTGCATTGGATATCGCTCAACATTCATCGTTACCGGCGCACAACTCCAATACTCATATTCAGAAGGCAGGATGCCTCTGATATCTGTATTTTTGAAATGATGATGATTTTTCCCTGGTGCTGACTTCTCGGCTCACAGTAAGACTGGTGAGGGGTTAAACGTTAGTGTCAAGAGAAACGTGTTTTCTTCCACACGCCATCGTTCTTTCGCATTCTTTGGCAAAAAAGATAACGGCTATAACTCCATTCCTGATTATCGTGTGACTTAGCGCGTTGGCTGGCTATCAACCAGTATTCAGCAGCAACTCCCCATTCTTTAGCCAACTCCAGCTGAGCTGCTTTTTCAGATACATTGTTGAAACTTTCAGTATCTTTATTAGTTTCCGTTGAACACATTTCATGATCCCTTTGAGAATATGTTGTAACCACGCTTAGCTCACCCATTTTTTTGTAACAGAGGATGGTTTAAGTGAGCGGTAGTATTTTTAAAGGAGCAAGATTCTTATCTTGCTCCAGGTTAATTTTGCTAACTGATTTTAGGCGTGTTTTCTAGATGATTTCGCGCCAAGGCGTCCCGTGAATCCACTGATAATGGCGCCAATTACCAACGCGATGAAAGTCCAGAAAGCAGATTTAGCCAGCGCAGATGCTGCTGCTGCTGCCTGTTCCAGGGCTTTTTGTTTAAATTCATCATATTGTTGTTTGGCGTCCTCGATTTTCTTTTGGACATCTTCGAATTTCTGATTCAGCAGGTTATCGGCTGATTCTTTTGCTTCGATGATATTATCTACGGCCTTGTTAATTTCATCGTGTGTCATATCAGAATTATCAGCCAAGGCTTTTGTTAATGTGTTGCGATCGACATCTTTAGTGATGGATTTGCCTCGTTCCTGCAATTTATCCATAACATTCTTAATGATGGCATCTGCGTCCTTGGGTTGAGTAGCCAATTGTTTAACCGCTGAGGCGATGTCTTCTTTGGCTCCATTAAGTTGCTGCTGCACAAACTCCGGCTGCAAGGAAGGAATTTTACTCTTGCGCAGTGCCTCCTTCACATTAGCTTGAAGTTTTTGAGGTTCGACATTGGTATCGATATCCAGACCCTCAAATATCTTACCCCCCAGATTACCCGCTTCCTGAATGCCGCTTCCTGCGATAGAGCCGGCTCCGGAGAGAATGCTGCCAGATGCAGAGGCCAGTGAGCCGATGGCGCTGCCGGTAGCTTTAACTGCGCTACCCACCAACATTGCGCCTAGTATGCTGGTAATAATCAACGATGTGGCCCAGACGAGGAAACCATGAATGAAGCCATCATTAGCGGCCAGTCGGCCTGCAACAAAAGCCCCAGCAGCCAGGCTGACAACAATGGACCCACCTGTCCAAAACAGCATGGTTATGCTCGCCCCATTATCGGCATCCTCACCGAGAGGGTCTACAATAGCCAGTCCAAGACTGGTGCCGAGAATCGACAACATCAATGAAATGGACATGACGGTTAATACACCGCCGACGATGCTGCCCCACGATACCTTTTTGGTGACCATTACGTCTTGAGTCAGTTCCATGTTTTGATACCTATGATACTTGAGTTATGAAAATAAAGGCCGCGATAACGGCCTTAGAAAAACGCGCAATTATTATGTGGTAACAGACTTATTTTCTGCCCAGCAGGAAACCTAAAACGAGACCCGCCAGACCTGCGACAATTGCTGCCCCTGCAGGATTGGATTCAACTTGTTCCTTGACGGCGTCCGCAGCATCTTGCAGAGCCCCACTTCCCTGAGCTGCGTATTTTTTTGCAGCGCCTTTCGCCTGGTGTTCTGCAGAGCCCGTCAACTCCCCCAATTTCTCCTGAGCAGCACCAGAAAATTCTTTGGCCTTGTTTTCTGCTTTTTCGAACATGATATTTCCTTATTGTTGATGGTTGAACGTAACGTATTTTTATCTTCTAGATAACGTGTTTTTGATCAGTCTTGAAGCGCTCCAGATACCCAAGACTCGCCTGGGCCAGAAATAAAAGCGCGATGGTTTTTTTCTAATTGCTTTTATCATGACGACACCTGCACCCAAGGCGATGAATGCTCTCATGCGAAAGAGCACATCCCAACCACGATCAAACTTTTCGGTGCCGGTCAGAAGTTGATCTGTACAATGTGATAAGCTTGATCGCTGCGCATTGATACGCTCTATTAATCTGTTTTTCTTTGACACGCGTTCCTGGTACTTACTCATCGCTTGCTCCCAGTATTTGCAGGTCGTTCTTCAATTGCTCTCGGGTGTTATGCAGCAAGGATGCGCTGCGGATTTTTAGCAGAACCCACACCCCGGATACCACTGCAAGTAGGAACAGCGCAGCTGTTGTCCAGGCGAAAGCAATGAATCTCATTTCAGGACCGATCGACCAAAATAAAAGTACCAGACCACTAAGTATAGCGAACAAGGTGAATAACAAACAAAGACTGCTTAGTACGAAGAGTTTTACAATGTTTGCCTTTTCTTCTTCGAGTTCAACTATCGCCAGTTCCAGCCGCGTCTGGCAGATTGAAACAAGAGTCCTGATCGCTTTTTTAGCGGTGCTTATCACATTCTGCGTTGGCCCATTTCTGTAATGATGTTGCATAATGATATCCTTTTCATGACTTAATCTGAACACGACGTGAACGCATACCTCTTTTAAAGTATGGCGCAGCCAGGCAAAACTTTCTTTATACGATGTAAACCTGATATGACGCAAGTTTCTTATTGATCACGGAAAAATAAGTGTGATCATGACTACAGAAGGTTTAGTTTAAAAAATCTGAATGTAAATTTTCTTGCGCGCATTCCTTTCGCCTGAGACAATGGACCTCATAACAATAATCTTATTTGATGGTGGCGATTTTTTACACGCGGCATATTCCCAGGAGTCATTCTTTTGAAAAAAAGAAAGTATTTAACACAAGATGAAATAGATCGGTTGCTTGAAGCTTCACGCAGGGGAAATTTTCCCAAGCGAGATGAGTGCTTTATTCAAATGTGCTTCATCCATGGTTTCAGAGTCAGTGAGCTCTGTCATTTAAAATTCTCTGATATCAATCTCACCGATAAAGTCGTACATGTAAACAGGTTAAAAAACGGCCTTAAGACAACACACCCTCTGCTTGTATCAGAGTTAAAACTTCTCAATGCCTGGCTAAATGAGCGCGCAACGTGGCGAGGCTGCGAATCCCCCTGGATTTTTCTCTCGCAAAAAGGAGGGCCACTTTCTCGCCAGCAAGTACACAAGATGTTAAAAAAATTTGGCATCTTGGCAAGTATCGCTGTTTCACTCAATCCTCATATGCTGAGACATTCTTGCGGTTACGCACTGGCGAATAGAGGAACAGACACTCGTCTTATCCAGGATTATCTGGGGCACAGAAATATTCAACATACGGTGTTGTACACGTCAAGTAATCATGTTCGGTTTGCAGAAGTTTGGCAAAATGGAGTGGGATTAAACAAGTCAAATTGAACCAAACTGTAAATAGTCTTATCCATAATTTGCGCCAAGTCAATTCTTCTTGCATTCTTTTTGTTCGCAGAACATCAACATATCTTAGCCCGCTTATCAGGCATCTATAGCAGATTAATCTGAGAACACACTATCAAAGACGCTTAGTGATCATTCTGCCACTAGCTCATCCCCCCCGACACCTCCTCATTTAACTAGTCAAACTCACTAATATAATTGCTTTTGAAAGTAAAAAAAACCAACGAATAACAGACTTATAGCTAAAAGAACCAAAAGAGACAAATTGGTTCATTTTGACCACTTTTTTTGTCATTTCGTGCTCGCGTTAACGCAAGCAAAATCCAGGCAAAAAGAATAAATCAACATGTGAATCAGACTGTTACGCCAACTGTTGGCATTTTACCAAGACATGGAGTTTTGAACTTATGCGTAAGATCCGTCTTATCAACACCTTGATTGCCGCCTCTCTGATGACTGCTGGCCTGGCTCATGCAGCAACGACTACCGTTAACGGTGGTACCGTTCACTTTAAAGGTGAAGTAGTTAACGCTGCTTGCGCCGTTGATGCCGGTTCTGTAGACCAAACCGTCCAGCTGGGCCAGGTCAAAACTGCCACGCTGAGCGAGGCGGGTAAAACCAGCTCTGCTGTAGGCTTCAACATTCAGCTGAACGATTGTGATACCACCGTTGCTACCAAAGCGGCCATTGCATTCTCTGGTGTAGCTGTCAACGCTGAAAATACTAATGCCCTGGCTCTGGAAAGCTCCTCTGCGGGCGGCGCTACCAACGTGGGTGTGCAGGTGCTGGACAGCAAAGGCAAGGCTCTGACTTTCGACGGTTCAGATTACAGCGCTGCTATCACTTTGAGTGACGGCACCAACACTCTGCCATTCCAGGCGCGTTACATCGCCACCGGTGCTGCCACTCCTGGTACTGCCAACGCGAACGCCAACTTTAAAGTTCAGTACCAGTAATACCGGTCTGCAAGGATGCTTAATCAGGCCAGGACGGCCTGTTTTCAGCTATCGAAGAGGGAATAAGCGATGCTCAAAACCAGACTGGGACTCTGCCTGCTTTTCATTGCTCCTCTGTCTATCGCCGGCAACAAGTGGAACGTCACGCTTCCTGGAGGACAGATGCGCTTTCAGGGGGAGCTCATCGCTGAAGCCTGTACGGTTGATGCGGGTGACAGGCAACTGGTTGTTCGCATGGGACAGGTGAGCAGTAACCGTTTCAAGGATGCAGGGGATGACGCCGATCCGGTGCCGTTCAGTTTGCATCTCCAGGATTGTAATCCCAATGTCAGCGATCGCGTCGGTATCGTCTTTCACGGCGTAGCCGATGGCAAAAACCCTGATGTTCTGTCGGTTGGCGAAGGCGAGGGGATTGCGTCTGGCGTCGGCATCGCCCTGTTCGATGAACAGGGGCAACTCATACCCATTAATTCAGAACCTCAGTCTTGGAAATCGCTGACTAAAGGAACGCGTATCTTGCAATTTGTTGCCAAATATCGGGCAACCGGCAATACGGTTATCGGTGGTGCTGCAAATGCCCAGGCCTGGTTCTCTTTGACATACCAATAAAACACTCGTTTTCGCGTATGGAACTTTTATCTCGGATGAGATAAGCGCGCAAAAGGTTAAAACGGCGGTTATCCGCCCCAAGAGGTTAACGTGATTAAAATGAAAACGACCGGAAACGTCATGGGTTCACTGCTGGCTTTGGCAGTCGTATTTTGTACTCCGCATGCTGAAGCGGGCGTGGCTCTTGGGGCAACACGCGTTATTTATCCGGCAGAACAGAAACAGGTCACTCTGGGTGTGAGCAACAATAATGATAAAGACACCTTTCTTATTCAATCCTGGGTCGAGAACGATGATGGTCAAAAAGAAGGCCGGTTCGTTATAACGCCGCCGCTGTTCCTCATGCAGGGGAAAAAAGAAAATACGCTGCGTATTATTGATGCAACCAATAACGCCTTGCCTAAAGACCGCGAAAGTCTTTTCTGGGTCAACGTCAAAGCCATTCCCTCTCTGGACAAGGCAAAACAGAAAGAAAATACGCTTCAACTGGCGATAACGAGCCGAATCAAATTGTTGTATCGCCCACAAAATCTCAGTATGGCGCCTGACCAAGCACCAGGGAAACTGACGTTTAAACGCGATGCGAACACACTGGTACTGAATAATCCAACACCCTATTTTCTGACCGTCACGGAATTGAATGCCGGCACACGTTCATTAGCCAATGTCATGGTCCCGCCTATGGGGGCGGCAACGGTGAAACTGCCGGGCGATGCCGGCAGTGCAATTACATATCGCACGATTAATGATTACGGTGCGCTCACGTCTGTGATGAAAGGCACCTTGCAGTAACGATCTGAGTCATTCACTAAAACAATGGATTCAACAACGCAGGTAACGCAGCACCGGCATTGATGACGGCGTGCGGTAGCAACAAGTCACCTGGTTTATGGAGCAGGCACGGATAACATGAAAAAATACCACATCCGGGAACGGGCGCTAAACAAAGCAATGCTTACGCCGCTGGCATTGCTCTTGGTGGCTTCGACATTTTCCGCGCGCGCAGACAACTACTTCAATCCCCGGTTCCTGGCTGACGACCCGGCATCAGTTGCCGATCTCTCCAGTTTCGAAAAGGGGCTTGATGCGCCGCCGGGTACCTATCGTGTCGACATTTACATGAACGAGGGTTACGTGACGACGCGAGACATCACCTTTGATAAAAGTGATGACGGTAGCAAGCTGGAACCGTGTCTCACTCGCTCTCAGCTGGCTTCACTTGGCGTCAATACCCTGACTATTCCGGATATTGCCATCATGAAGAGCACGGCCTGCGTGCCTTTCACACGGCTTATTGCTGATGCTGCAAGCTCATTCGATGTCGGTCGCCAGCGTCTTTCCATCAGCATTCCTCAGGCTTTCATGGGAAATCAGGCGAGAGGGTACATCGCTCCCGAGCTTTGGGATAATGGTATTACGGCCGGTTTGCTCAATTACAACTATACCGGCAGTGAAGTGCGCAGTCACAATGGCGGCACCCGCAATTACGCCTATCTCAATCTGCAAACGGGTCTCAACCTGGGGGCATGGCGCCTGCGGGATAACTCAACCTGGAGTTACAGCAGCGGCACGGGATATAACGAAAATCGCTGGCAACATGTCAATACCTGGCTTGAACGTGACATTGTACCCTGGCGCAGCCGGCTGACGATGGGTGATGGCTATACTGCGGGTGATATTTTTGAAGGTATCAACTTCCGCGGCCTTCAGGTTGCCACAGACGATAATATGCTGCCCGACAGTCAACGCGGCTTTGCGCCCGTTATACATGGAATAGCACGTGGTACCGCACGCGTATCGGTCAAGCAGAACGGATATGAAATATATCAGACCACGGTACCCGCCGGCGCCTTCACTATCGGTGATTTGTATGCGGCTGGAAACAGTGGCGATCTGCAGGTGACGGTGAAAGAGGCGGATGGCTCCGTTCAGGTCTTTACCGTTCCCTTCTCATCCGTTCCGATGTTGCAGCGTGAAGGACAGGTGAAGTACGCGGTGACTGCAGGGCAGTTCCGCAGTGGTAATGAACAACAAGACAAGCCGAAGTTTTTCCAGGGAACGGCGCTTTGGGGATTACCCGATGGCTGGACGGTCTATGGCGGCACACGTGCCTCAAACGACTATCGTGCCTTTAACCTTGGGGTGGGGAAAAACCTGGGCTACCTCGGGGCGGTATCTTCAGATATTACGCAGGCGAATGCCACCTTGCCTGACGGCAGCAAGCATCAGGGACAATCTCTGCGTTTTCTCTATAACAAATCGCTCAATGAGTTAGGGACCAATTTCCAACTGGTCGGATACCGTTATTCTACCCGGGGCTTCTATTCTCTGGCCGACACCGCGTGGCGACGCATGAGCGGTTACTCCGTGGTTAGTGAAGACGGGATCGTGAATATCAAACCAAAGCTGACGGATTATTACAATCTGAACTACAGCAAGCGCGGTCGTTTGCAGGCGACGGTGACGCAACAGGTTGGACGGACATCGACGATATACCTGACTGGCAGTCATCAAAGCTACTGGAATACCAGCCGTTCAGATGAACAGCTGCAGATTGGTTATAACAGCACCATTCAGGATATCAGCTGGAGCCTGAGTTATAGTCTGTCCAAAAATGCCTGGTCCGACGATAAAGACCAACTGCTTGCTTTCAACATTAATATTCCGTTCAGCCACTGGATGCGCTCGGATACCCGGTCAGTATTCCGAAATGCCAATGCCAGTTACAACACGTCGACAGACTTCAAGGGACGTACGACAAATACGGCCGGCCTTTACGGGACGCTGCTGGAAGATAACAACCTGAGTTATAGCGTGCAATCGGGCTATAACAGCGGCGGTAATGGTAACAGCGGCGCAACGGGTAACGCCGCGCTGAATTACCGCGGCGCTTACGGCAACGCCAACGTCGGTTATAGCCACAGCGGTGACTATAAGCAGGTTTACTATGGCGTCAGTGGTGGCGTACTTGCCCACGAAAATGGCATCACCTTCAGCCAGCCACTCAATGACACCATGGTGCTTATCAAGGCGCCGGGGGCGAAACACGTTTCTGTCGAGAATCAAACAGGGGTGCGTACAGATTGGCGTGGTTATGCCGTGCTCCCTTATGCGATGGACTACCGCGAGAATCGGATATCCTTGAACACGAATACACTGGCGAACAACGTCGAACTGGAAGAACCGGTATTAAGCGTCGTTCCTACACGGGGAGCCGTCGTGCGTGCGGACTTCAAGGCCAAAGTCGGGCTGAAGGTTCTTATGACATTGACAAATAACGGCAAGCCAGTCCCGTTCGGCTCTGTAGCCTCTTACGGAGATGGTCAGTCAGGCAGCATCGTGGCAGATGGCGGGCAAGTTTACCTTACCGGCCTTGCGCCAAAAGGTACCGTCAACGTGAAGTGGGGCAATAGCGAAAATGAGCGCTGCACGGCGACGTACAGTTTGCCGGCAGACAGTCAAAACCAGGCTTTGAGCTATGCCTCTGCCATTTGCCGGTGATAAGCAGGAGATGATGACGCAATGAGAAAATACCTTCCAATCCTGTGTTTGTTGCCGTTGGTTGCGGGATATGCCCATGCGGCGGACAGTACTATCACCATCACAGGTTATCTAAAAGACAATGCCTGCTCGGTCTCTGTTGACTCTCAGGATTTTACGGTGGATTTGTTGAGCAATGCGGCCAAGCAATTCAACCGGGTTGGGGCCGTCACGCCATCCATACCTTTCAAGATTGTCTTCGACAAGTGCGGCAGTTCCGCGACGGCAGTTCGCGTGGGGTATGTCGGAACCTCTGACAGCGACAACACAACCCTGTTAAAGATTGATGCTGGAACAAACGCCGCAAGCGGTGTTGGGGTGCAAATACTGGATCGCGACAAGACTCCGATCCCTTTAAATGCGGCTCAGGACTCCCTGAAGTGGACGACATTGACGGCGGGCCAGTCCAATACATTGGGCTTTTATGCACGCTTAATGGCAACGCGCGCGCCCGTGACGGCAGGAACAGTGACAGCGACGGCCAATTTCACCTTAGAGTTTCAGTAAGGAAGTCTGAAGATGATCATTATCAAGAACATGATGCTGGCGGGGGCGTTGCTTTTTACTACAACATTCGCCGCGCATGCAGCTGACGTGACCATTACGGTCAACGGACGCGTAGTGGCCAAGCCCTGCACCGTATCAACGCCTTCGGCGATAGTAGACTTGGGTGACCTTTTTTCTTTCAATTTTACACAGCCCGGTTCTGGCTCAGCCTGGCATCCGGTAACGCTGAATTTGACCAATTGTCCAATAGGCACTTCGAGAGTCACGGCAACATTCACGGGGACAACGGACAGCACGGGATATTACAAAAATCAAGGTGGGGCAACCAATCTTCAATTGGAGCTGCAGGACACCAGTGGCAATAACCTGAACAACGGCAAAACCAAGGCGGTTCAGGTTGATGATTCCACACAGTCAGCGAGTCTGCCATTACAGGTTCGTGCGTTATCAGTGAAAGGTAACCCGAAACAAGGCAGCATTCAGGCCGTGATTAATGTCACGTACACCTACGCCTAAATTGAGGAGTCATGTCATGACACTGGTTTCAAAACTAAAGAAAGTGTTGAAGAAAAAAGAAGTTGCTGCCCTCGTGGCTTCTGTATGCCTAATGGCATACTCATCCGGCGCGAATGCTTTTACTTGCAAAGTAAATTCTACTGGTCAAACAGTTAGTTCAGGAACAGCTAACGTTTATGTAAACCTCACCCCCTCGGTTGGGGTAGGCCAAAACCTAATAGTAAATCTTTCAAATGAGATTCGTTGTAAAAATGATTCTACACCACCAAATATTGATACAGACTATATAAAGCTAACAGGTGGTTCATCATATGGAGGTGTGCTAGATAATTTTAGCGGTACCGTCTATTGGAATGGAAGTTCATATCCAATGCCTCTTAATTCGCAGACCAAAAATTATACTATAGCTCATACGGATTACAGAGGAATCCCTTTTAGACTTTATCTCACTGCCTTAGGTACCGCAGGTGGACAAGCCGTAAAAGCTGGTGAGCTTATAGCCGTTATGCGAATGTACAAGATTGCAACTTTTAATGGCGGGTATCCCAAAAACTTCACTTGGAACATATACGCAAATAATAGTGTAGTAATACCTACTGGTGGGTGTGATGTATCATCGCGCAATGTGACAGTGACCCTACCCGATTACCCTGGCACGGCTGCTGTGCCGCTAACCGTCCATTGTGCACAAAACCAACAGCTGGCTTATTATCTGACCGGCACTACGGCTGATACGGCAAGCACCATATTTACCAATACGTCATCATCCAATCCTGCAACCGGTGTGGGCGTACAGCTGTCTAACCGTAATGGCATTGTAGCTACCAATAAGAATGTCTCTCTCGGTACGGTCGGTACCAGTCCTGTCAGCCTGGGCCTGACGGCTTCCTATGCACGAACCACGGGGCAGGTTGTGGCAGGCAATGTACAGTCTATCATCGGAGTGACGTTCGTTTACGAGTAGTGCCATCCGTTCCACGGTTGGTGAATTATCCAAATACGTGTTTACCCTTTCCATCATGCAGTGCCCAATTAATCCGATGGGCTTTGCGTGATGGTCATTAGCGCCTGTTATTACCTGGACATTACAATCTTGAAAAAATATAAAAAAAAGATAGACGTTGTAGTGATGGATCCGGTGATGCTTCATCGAGAAAGCATGGTTCACATTTTGCGAGAGAGCCTGGCCGACAGAGTCAACATAACTGATGCTGTCTCCAGCCTTTCCGAGATAATTCGCCTGATTGTGCTAAAAGGCCCCGCCGATATCTATATAATGGAAGCCTATGGCCCGACTGAAAATTATAAAAGCTGGAATGACTTCACACATTTTATGGCCACGCATTACCCGTCCGTCACCTGCCTGGTTTGGTCTTCAAAACCAACCATGTTTTTAAGAAAACTCAACGCTTTTGAGGGGGGGCAGCCATGTTGGCAGATCCCCAAAAGAATAGACATTGATTCATTTGTACGTTTTTTTACGCGAATTTTACATGGCGAGATGCCTTCACCCAGCACTCGCACTTGCTTAGGTCCCCCGATGTCTAACCTCACGCTCAGTGAAATCGTCATCATTACCGGTATTATAGAGGGACACAGCATCAAGAGCCTGGCCAGAAAATATGATGTTGCATATAAAACAGTTAGCACTCACAAGCGAAACGCCATGATCAAGATGCGTATATCATCGACCGCGCAGCTACGCAGTCTTTTCATTGAGGGGTACATTTTGCGGGGTGATAATGCTCGATACCTTCCGATTGAAACAAACGCCAATCAACCCTTTTTATTATAGGCTAGGTAGGGTGATGACAGCGGTTGTGTAGAATAACGCCATGAGAAGGTGAACAGGTTACGATGCCCATGACGACTTATACTGACTAACGAGGGAATGATGACGAAAAGCGAACGTCGATGGAGAGCATTCTCTATCGTTATACTGTCTGTAGCGATAGTGTTGTTATACCTAATGATTGAGTACGCCTGATTATCGGTTTTCCTTTGACGCGAGAGGTCGCAGGTCGGCCGTGGGCAATACCTGAACGGTCACGTTCACGTCACGCGTGATTACAGAATAGAGTGGCGTTCAATGTTCACTGTATATCAGGGATTAATTTAATGAACAGACGTAAATTTATTTTCTCTTCAGTGTGCCTGGGGGCGGGGATGGGCATGACCCGTGCAAGTTTTTCCCAGGAAAGCACTCAGCCAATGCCGCCTGTTAACTACCGGCCTCAGGTCCACTATGCACCGATAACGGGCTTCATGAACGATCCGAACGGCCTGGTTTTCTATCGCGGAGAGTATCATCTTTTTTATCAGCATAATCCCGTTGCCGCAGCCATGGGCAACGTCCACTGGGGACACGCAGTCAGCAATGACCTGCTGAATTGGCGCACGTTGCCGACAGCCCTGGCGAACTCCGCTGCCGGGCAGGCATTCAGTGGCAGTGCCGTCAATGACGCGCAAAATTCAAGCGGGCTCTTTGATAACCTTTCTGGCGGCTTGGTACTGGTCTATACACGTGCGGGTGCAACGGTTCAGACACAGGAAATTGCGTTTAGCCATGACGAGGGTAAAACATTTACCGGTTACAGCCGTAATCCGGTTTTGGATATCGATTCCGATCAGTTCCGTGACCCGAAAGTCTTTTGGTACTCTGCAGAGAAGTGCTGGATCATGACGGTCGTTGATGCACGAAAACATCGTGTGCTTTTTTATCGTTCGGATGATCTAAAAGCGTGGATAAAACTGAGTGAATTCGCTGATGCAGGGCTGCTGGGTGTGGATTATGAGTGCCCGGATCTTCTTTGCGTGCCTGTTGAGGGTGGGGGCGAAAAATGGGTTTTATTCTTGTCCATCAATCCAGGAGCGCCTCAGGGGGGAAGCACGGTTCAATATTTTGTGGGAGACTTTGATGGCCAGCGATTCATACCCGTCGACAGGGCGACTCGACTGATGGACTTCGGGAAGGATTACTATGCTTTCCAGAGTTTTTCGGGTACGAGCGGTGTTCCTATCGGGCTGGCCTGGCTCTCCAACTGGCAATATGCCAATTTCGTTCCGTTTACCTCGTCGCGTGGAATGATGACGCTCCCCAGGAGGATTGGGCTTCGGCAAATCAAGGGTGATTGGCGTATCACTCAGCAGTTTGTTGATCTGTCCCCCCTTGTGCAACGTGTTCTGGTTGAGAAACCGCATCTGACAGGAAGTGATATCTTGTTGAGCCATCCCGTCCCCGCAGGAGAGGCTCTTGATATTGAACTGGATATTAATCTTTCGGCGGGTGCCGTATTCACCCTGAGATTTTCCAACTCGCAGGGAGAATCCCTGGACGTCGGATTTGATGGTGGAGACTTTGGCGGATTGTTTATTGAACGAGGCAAGACAGCTGGATTCTCGCACCGGTACTTTGTGAACAGTTTTTCGTACGCACTGGCACCGGGAACCCGCAACACAGATATGCGACTGATTTTGGACCGTACATCATTAGAGCTTCTGGGTGATAAGGGCGCCGCGTCGGGGACCGCATTGTATTTCAGTACGTGTCATTTCGACCGGTTGACGTTACTGGTTGAAGGCGGAGAAGCAACCGTTAATCAGCTGAAAGTGCGAACATTACGCGCCATAACAAGTGAAAGTGAAGCTTCTCAAGGGAACTAAAAGCGGTTCCTGGCAGACACCAACCCTGCTCTGGCGCATTCAAAACACAGGCCGGTTTACGGGTGTATCAATATTGCTGACTTAAAATGATGAGTAGACAATTATGGAGAAGTTATTCGCAAAGATAATGTTTTCAGCCAGATGGATCATGGCACCGGTCTACCTGGGGTTGGCTGCCGGCCTGTTCATTCTGGCATACAAGTTTTTCCTGGAGTTTATGGTGCTCTTTAAAGAGGCGCCATATATCAACAATGAGCAGCTTATTCTCCATCTTCTATCACTGGTTGATTTTGTTCTGATAGGGGGGCTGCTTGTTATGGTTGTTTTCTCTGGCTATGAGAACTTCGTTTCTCGTTTGAACGTGGAGGGCGCAAGCAGCGAGCTGTCATGGATAGGCAGGATGGACGTTGAGTCACTCAAGAACAAGGTGTTTGTCTCGGTGGTCTCCATATCAACCATACATTTACTCGGTGTGTTCATGGAATCAAAGAGCATCCCCGATGGCAAAATTTTGATGTATATGGGCTTACACCTGTGCTTTGTCTTCACGGCGCTACTGATGCAAGTACTTGAGAAAATTTCTAAGAAGAGCGATGACGCCGACTGACCTTGTACATGGTCAGTGGCGGGAGGTTTTCAGGATAACCTCCCTGTTGATGTAAACGCGTGAGCCACTGTACTCATTGCGCAATCGCGTAAGGCGGATGTTTGTGTTTGTACAAAAGATTTAAGTCTTTCACCGTGGCCAGCCGAACTGATATTTGGTTGGCTTGTTGTCGGTTGGCGGTTGTCTAGATGTACAACCCGTATTGGAGGTTATGATGGATGCGCCTGAAGTATCGCGTACAACAGCATGGATGCGAGTGGGGATCCTCACGCTATCAGCCTTTATATTCAACACCACTGAATTTGCACCTATCGGTTTACTGAGCGATATTGCCAATAGTTTTTCCATTCCGAGTGAACGGGTCGGCCTGATCATCACGCTCTATGCATGGATTGTCACGATTGCTTCGCTGACGTGCATATTTGCGATAGGCCAGGTTGAACGTCGTAGGTTACTCACAGGTATTTTTATCCTGTTCATCGCGAGCCATGTTCTCACTGCAATCGCATGGAACTTTAGCCTTCTGGTGCTTTCACGTGCGGGCGTTGCACTTTCCCATGCCATTTTTTGGTCGATAACGGCGTCATTGGCGATAAGGGTAGCGCCGCCAGGTAAAAGGGCACAGGCATTAAGCTTACTGGCAGGGGGAACCGCTTTAGCCATGGTGCTTGGCCTCCCATTGGGGCGCATCATTGGCCAATGGTTTGGTTGGCGAATGACTTTTGCCGGGATCGCGGCGAGCGCTGCCTTTGCATTAATCATGGTGCTGAAGTTTATGCCGGAACTAAAGAGCGAGAATGCGGGGTCACTCACTATGGTGCCTGAGCTGCTTAGGCGATGGCCTCTGGTATTTATTTATATTATCACTGTCATTGTTGTTACGGCCCACTTCTCGACGTACAGCTATATTGAGCCGTTTATACAAAATTTGGCGGGCATGTCCGAGAATGTCACGACGTTAATATTACTAATCTTCGGTGTATCAGGAATTGCAGGCAGTTTACTGTTTGGTCGATATGGCGAACGCTACCCCATAGCATTTTTGAATGCTGCGATGACGTTGTTACTGATAAGTCTCGTTTTTCTTTTCCCTTCATCGAATAGCCAGGTTAGCCTGACTCTGTTATGTGCGTTATGGGGTATGGCCATAATGGCGTTTGGGCTCTCGATGCAGGCAAAAGTCTTGAATCTCGCGCCCGATGCGACAGATGTTGCAATGGGTTTTTTTTCCGGGCTTTATAATTTTGGTATAGGTAGCGGTGCCTTATTGGGTAACCTGGTTATTCAAGGGTGGGGAATTGGCGCTATAGGCTTTGTCGCTGCATCAATCGTCTTTTTGGCCATGAGCCTTAGCTTTTTGCTAAGACGTTTTCATTGATGAAGAATCTGTTCACGAAAATAGACACTATAGGAGGAAGTCGTAATGGAATATTACATGTTAGTCTTGGTGAAATTTCTTATCGGATTTCTTATCGTGATGACGCACTTTAATCTTTCGGGAAAAACTCAACTTTCGCAAATGACTCCCATAGATTTTATCGGAAACTTCGTTATTGGCGGGATCATTGGCGGTGTTATCTACAGTGATGCGATCCCATTGTATCAGTACATTGCCGTACTCATTATGGGGGTCATCTTGATATCAATGCTTAACTCTGTAAGCAAGCGAATACAGTTTTTTAGATCAATTACGATTGGTGAGCCGATTACAATCATTAAGGATCATCGATTTTTGATGGAAAATATACGTAACAAAAGAAACAAAATAGATATATTAGGGGTGTTATCACACATACATGCACAGGGTATACACTCGTTGCTGGCCATCAAGTATGCTCAGATCGAACCGGGTGGTCAGATAACTCTGGCTTGTGATGAGGATAAGGTGCCATCGTGTATTGTTATGAAAGAAGGCGAGGTGCAGGAGGAAGCCCTTGAAAAAATCGGAAAGACTCCAGAGTGGTTACTGCATAAGATAACAACATGTCAGGTAGCAGTTGAAGACATTTACCTGGCTGAGTATTGGGAAGGAAATGTGAGCTTTATTCTTATGGATGGTGAGGTGGTGAATAATGTTTGATTTACGCTTGCAGGGATGCCTGTACCATGCTCGACATTATCTCTGATCATAATAGGAAAAACCAATGATATCTCATTGTAAATTTTAGCGATTTAGGGTTACACTCTTTTCACTGTGGTGAAACCCCCTGTGCGGTGGGGCGTATCAGCTATTTAGGTTATGGGCTTGGGCGGTTTGCGCGAATTGTGGTGCTGATACACAATTCTCCGGGAGGCACCCGGCACCGCAGTTTTTAAATCAGACAGTGGGCAAAAATAGTGGTTTGATAGATTTTTTGGAACATCTTGCTAATATGTTGCTCAACAGTGATTTAAATTTCAATAAAGATTATGTGTTATTCTCGGTAATAAAAACTAGCTCATCCATCGATTGGAATTAACGCTGCTTACTATTGCATTTTCAACAGAATGCCTATACTCTATCCTTTAGGGGCGGTAGAGGTATTCAATTAATGTTTAGGTTGTGTTTTGCATTGAGTAAGGCGTTCTCTATCGTCCCTGCATGATTTAAAAAAACGAAAAAAAGCCGGCTATATTCCGGCTTTTTCTGTTACATCTTATAGCTTAAAGTTATTTGTGTGCGTCTATCGGTATGATTTGGCGCTGATGATGGGGGAGAGGAGTTCCAGGTCATCATGTATCCTGCTTTCAATGCAAATCTTTCGCTAATAGCAACTTCCAGGGCAGTTTCAGAGTTAACGGTAGTATCTTTGCTCCCAAGAGCAGACAGGCCTTGAATGAACTTGGCATTTTCGGTGAGTTGCCAGTTGTAAGTTGCAGATGCATAACCCAGTGCGTTAGTCTTGCTACCTCCACCTGTATACACATCATGACGTATACCGGGACCTGCCTCGACGCGTAAGCTGTGAACAGGCCCATTCAGTAATTGACGTCCATAGCCAGTGGTGAATGTATCGCGTGCTCGGTAGCCGTTATATCTGTCGCTTAACCAGCCGGCTTGGCCGAAAATATAGTCGCGATCGGTTAAGTTGTAGCGGCTTCGTCCGCCAGCAGAGTACTTTTCTGAGGAGCGAACGTCATTGGAAGAGGCGTTACTGGCATTACCCCAAATGGACCAGGCAGTTGAAGAATCGTACCAGGTCATATTACTGCTCATCGTCAGGTTGGTACTTTTCGAATTACCAGATTGCGCAAGATAACCTGCATTGATATTGCCTTCGAAGGGTTTTTTTGCAGATGTTGGGTCATCCATAATTGTAAAGATGGAATCATCTGAAATGGCGCATTTGCTAAAAAGCGCGCCAGTAGCGATAAGAAGAATGACGGGTACTACATTGCGATATTTCATGATTTTTTGCCAAAATTGTCTTAGTCTGTATATGGGGATCTCATTGGTAATGAGATAGCTGTCTTAGCAAGACAGTTTTTAATTGTAAAAAATATAACTCAATATGGCAATACACAAGGCTTACCTTTTGCCTATCCTCCAAGCTCGACGAGTTGAATGGCAAAGTTTGTAAACAGCTTATTGCTGCTTATCAAGCCATGGTATCAAAGTAGACTAATTGAGGGTGGGGTGAAATTATGGGCCTGTGACGGCCCGTGTGAAATGAATACCATAAAGCTAGGTGAGTTGCGTATGATTGAAAGAGTAAGATGACCTGCTACATGTTATATACGCACGCATAAACAGAACTGTGAAAAAGCTAGCTTCATTCGGACTGTTACTGACGGGCTGGATTTGCCGGTAATTTATGCTATCATTAATGAGTAAAATGACGTTTATTTAACATAAGTACATGTCATATTTATAGTAAACATAATAAAAATTAGTTAGATGTAATTCCTGCGCGGCATGTTCACCAACCATGTCGCTTTTTTTATTGCTTATTGTCAAACTCAATTGACACTTGGGAGGGGAGCTCGGTGTTAACTTTAGTTCATGACTGCTACTTGTTAAATAGACTCTAATAGTGCTGGTTGATTTACTATTAATTATTTAAAATCGATGGTGATATCGAGAATCATCCAATGAATAAACAAAATTAAAAGCAGCCCCAATAGCATCGAGATTACGATAAAGGGAATTGGTGAAGTCGTAAATACACTTTTTATTTTGCTTAACATTTCATAACTTCTCAAAAGTCGAACTCATCACTAGCTATTGTAACTCATTGAAATGAATTTGTGAAAAAATTGCTTTGGCATGATTAAGTATATTATCCCAAGCGCACGATGGGTATTTCGTTCAGCCGCGTGGTCCAGGCCGGCGACAGCCGCTGCCGTTTCATCTTCCAGCCGTCGGCGCGATCGGGAATACCCTGCCCGGCAAACCACACCTGCGCCCGGCCGTCCTGATTGAGGCGGTCGAGCAGCTGCATCAGCCGATCGCTGTTTTTGCGCGGCGGTGCGTCGTCAAACAGGCCGAATTGCGCCACGCGTTCGCTGGTAAAATCGCCCAGCATCACGCCGCAGCGTTGATAGCGGTGGCCGGCGATGAAGATCCGCTCGAGCGCCCGCCGTGCGGCCTGAATGATGTCACGACTGTCCTGGGTGGGCGTCGCCAGTCGGGTGGTGGCCTGGTTGCTGTAATAGGTCTCGCCGGCGGCGAACGGACTGGTGGCCACGAACACCGAGATGTGCCGGCAGAACTGCCTTTCGCCGCGCAGCTTTTGTGCCGCGCGCTCGGCATGGGCGCAGACCGCCTGACTGACGCTGTCCAGCTCGGTGGGCTTGTCGCCGAACGAGCGGGAGCAGACGATTTGCTCCTTCGGCGCCGCGAATTCCTCCAGGCCCAGGCAGGCGATGCCGTTCAGCTCGCGCACCGTGCGCTCGAGCACCACCGAGAACTGTCGACGCGCCGCGGCTGCCGGCATGTCGGCCAGCTGCAGCGCAGTGCTGATCCCCATCGTTGCCAGCCGGCGGGCAATACGCCGGCCAACGCCCCACACTTCCTCTACCGGCACGTGCGCCATCAGGCGTCGCTGGCGCGCCGGCGCACTCAGGTCGACCACGGCGCCGGTCTTGTGCCAGGTCTTGGCGGCGTAGTTGGCCAGTTTGGCCAGCGTCTTGGTTGGCGCTATCCCGACGCCGACCGTCAGGTGGGTTCGGCGCCGCACTTCTTCCCGCAGCCGCCGACCGAGTGATTCCAGCTGCGCGGGCGGGATACCGGTCAGATCGCAGAAAGCCTCATCGATTGAATACACTTCCAGTCGCGGTGTCAGCTGGCCAAGGATGGCCATCACCCGATGCGACATGTCGGCGTAGTAGGCATAATTCGACGAAAACGCCACCACGCCCTGCCGCTCGGCGTCCCGGGCAATTTTAAACCAGGGCTCCCCCATCTTGATGCCGCAGGCTTTCGCCTCGCGGCTGCGCGCGACGACACATCCGTCGTTGTTTGACAGCACCACCACAGGACGGCCGCGCAGGTCGGGGCGAAAGACGGTTTCGCAGGAGGCGTAGAAGCTGTTGACGTCAACCAGGGCAAACATGGCGGGGGGCTCCGGGCTTTGCGGAATGGGCAGATGGCGATAACCGGGGTCGGGTTACAGCGTGTGAATGGCGTGGCGCACCACGCCGAAGATCACGGTCTCGATGTCGTCACCGAGCGGAATGGGCGCAAAGGCCGGATTGGCCGGCAACAGCATCGGCCGGGGCAGCAGCTGCAGGCGCTTGCAGGTGAACTCGCCGTCGACGGTGGCGATGACGATGTCGCCGTGCTGGGCCCGGTAGAAACACTCCACGACCAGCAGGTCGCCGTCGAGGATACCGGCGTCCTGCATCGACAGCCCCTCGGCGCGTACCAGGTAGGTGCTCTCCGGGTGACGGATGCAGATGTCGTCCAGCGATAGGCGCTGCTCGAGATAGTCCTGCGCCGGCGACGGAAACCCGCAGGGCACGCCGGCGTCATAGAGGCGTACCGGCATCACACGGCCTCCGGCGCGCTCTGCCAGGCATCGTCATCCGGGGGCGTGTCCTCGGTTGCCGCTGCGGCCGGCAGCGCCGCCTGCAGGTAGTGCGTGCGCAACTGCGCGGTCAATGTGGCCACCACGTCGGGGCGGTCGCTCAGCCAGCCGGCGGCCTTCTCGCGCCCCTGGCCGATTTTCTCCCCCTGATACTCATACCAGGCGCCGGTCTTGAGGATATATTTGGCGTCGACGGCCAGATCCAGCACTTCGCCCTCGCGGAAAATGCCGGCGCCGAACAGCAGCCGGAACTGTGCCTGGCGGAACGGCGGCGAGACCTTGTTCTTGACCACCTTCACCTTGGTATCCCGCCCGATGATGGTCTCCCCTTCCTTGACGTTGCCGGCGCCGCGCACGTCGAGACGCACCGAGGCGTAGAACTTGAGGGCGTTGCCGCCGGCGGTGGTTTCGGGGTTGCCGAACATCACGCCGATCTTCATGCGCAGCTGGTTGATGAAGATCACCACCGTGCGGGTGGTGTTGATGCTGCCCTTCAGCTTGCGCATCGCCTGGCTCATCATGCGGGCCTGCAGCCCCATCTGGGCGTCGCCGATCTCGCCTTCCAGCTCGTTTTTCGGCACCAGGGCGGCGACGGAATCGACTACGACCACGCCGACGGCGCCGGAGCGCACCAGGGCGTCACAGATTTCCAGCGCCTGCTCGCCGGTGTCGGGCTGGGAGATGAGGAGTTCACCGATATCGACGCCCAGCTGCTGCGCGTAACGCGGGTCAAGGGCGTGCTCGGCATCGATAAAGGCGCACTGCAGCCCGGCGCGCTGGGCGCAGGCAATGACCGACAGGGCGACGGTGGTCTTGCCGGACGACTCGGGGCCGTAGATTTCGGTGATGCGGCCGACCGGCAGGCCGCCGCCGAGTGCGATGTCGAGGCCGAGCGAGCCGGTCGGGATACGCTCGACAGCCATGCCATGGTTGTCCCCCAGGCGCATGATGGCGCCCTTGCCGAACGCCTTCTCGATGGTGGTGATGGCGCTTTGCAGGGCTTTGGCGCGACTTTCCTGCGTGCCGGCCGTGTCCTGCGATGTGCGAGTGCGTGATGCGTTGCTCATTTTATGTTCTCCTCTGGTCGGAAACGAAACGTGTTATTATAATTATACTGTATGTATAACCAGTATGATATAAAGCCGACGAGGAAAGGCAAGGCGTGATGGCGAGGTTAACGGCGAGGTGGGCACAAGCCCCTTATTTTGAAATGGATTTTTTTTCTGTCTCTCAACTATTGCGACTTAGCACGTTCAGAGGGGCTGATCGTTATCTGCCATGTAGCTCCGGGTGACACAAGATATTGTGTCTACGGCAGCTGATTGAGGTACTAAATGTTGTGTTTCCAGGCGTGATCGTCACCTGCTACTGGCGTTATTGTTTGCCAAATTATATTGCTGTAATATGACAAAATGACATATTTCAGGGGGTGTGATGACGGGATTTGAGCTGAAACTATGGCGAACGGGGCTGGGATGGACACAGGAACGGGCGTCAAAGGAGTTTGGGATTTCGATGCGTACCTACATCCGCTATGAGCATGCTGATCCGCCTAGGGCGATTGAGTTGGCCATCCAGGCCCTGTCTCTGGCCGCGATGTTGCCGGATATCGACGCACTGCCTGCAGAAACGTTACGGCAACGCGTCAGGATGCTGGTTGTTGAAATGAATAATATTTTTAAGGAAAATCAACCCTGAAGACAGGGAGTAACAGGGAGGTGATATTTTGGACAAAATGCGTTTGGTTGTATTTGCCGCGCTGCTATTTGTGATGGCTGCTGTTTTTTTATTGATGTTCATGGCGCAGGGTATGCAAACCGAAAACAGGACATCCATTCCCGCTTTAGTTTTCAGTATTGTCAGTGTGATTGCTGGGGCGCTAACTTTATTAAGTTATATTTTGTCAGGTCGGAAATAGCGACAATTTTTTTGCCGACTCGTCTTGGTTGACGAGCCGGCAGTGGAAAGCTTGGTGGCGTTCTATCAGTGGCGAATGTGCGCCAGGTCGTCGGCCGTCAGCCCGGTCATTTTCATTACCGACTCGCGATCGAGCCCGCTGGCCAGCATGGCGCGGGCGATTTTCAGCGCCGCCTCGCGCTCGCCTTCCTGGCGCCCTTCTTGCCAACCTTCTAAGCGGCCCTTTTCCAGCCCGCGTTTTTCGCCCTCAAGGCGCAGTTTCTCTGCAATTGTCATCAGCGTGTCCTCGTGTTCCGGCACCCGTGATGCCAGGGTTGATAGTAATTCGCCCGGGTTGCGGGTTTCACCAACCTGCAGCATGTAATGCATCAGTGATGTCAGCTGCTCCTGAGTAGTGTAACCGGCCAGCAGCAACGTGACCAGCTGTTCCAGCAAATCGGCCAGGTCGCGCTGGCGGACGTGCTTTTGCAGCAGCTCCAGAATGGCGACGCGGCGATGCTGCATGATTTGATCGTCCGGAATGACCGTGACGTCAACCAGTGGAAAATCGCCCCCGTACAGCTGGCCGGCCAGCGCCGGATCACTGAAGCCCTGCAGCCAGCTCATCGGATACGGGTAGGGTGTTACCTGACCATGATAGAACAGGACGGGGATCACCAGCGGCAGCTGTTCATTGCCGGCGGCCAGATGGCGTTGCATGGCGGCAATGGCATACCGCATCAACCGAAACGCCATGTTTTTGTCCGGCGTCGATTGGTGCTCTATGAGGGCGTAAATATAGCCGTCGCCCTGCCCGGCCTTCAGCGAATAAAGCACGTCTGAGTAGTACGCACGCAGGTCGTCCTCGACGAATGAGCCGGATTCCAGACGCAGGGTGCTCAGGTCGCACGCCTGGCGCAACGCCGGCGGCAGGTGTACGTCCAGAAAGTCGCGGGCGGTTTCCGGGTGCGTCAAAAACTGTTTGAACAGCGCGTCGTGCGCAGTGGGTGTCGTTTTCATCGTGGTATCGTAGCATGATCCCTCATTTAGCCCTACTCTCGGTGAAGCGGCTGATATCCTCACCGTTCCTGACCGGCGCCGACCCAGCGACTATCTCTTTTTAGCATTGAGAAATGCATCAGCCATGGATGAGGATATTTTTGTGGCCAAGCTGCCTATCTGTTCCTCTAATGAACGTTCTTGTTTCTTTCTATGAAGTACCATTGGACGGGGCGCCGGTTTTTCGTTGTGTGTCGACTGTACTCGGGGCAAACTGTCCGCGAGTTTCTTTTTTACGAAACTGACATTGAATGCTTTTTCTGCGCCACCGAATTTATTAGGAAATACAAGGGATATTTCATCTTCAGAGTCTTTGACAAAACAGGTTTTGATGCGGGTTTCTTTCTTGTCGTTCTCTAACTCTGCCAACAGTTCATTGATTTTCTCATACTCGAGAAGAAGATAGCTTACGCGAAAACGTTTATTAAGGTTACCGTTAACGATAGCCGTCATATTTTCCTTTTCATCAACAACCAATTCAATGTTTCTTATTGTTAATGTGCCCACAATATGCGGTGTTGATACGGAGGAAATGGGGGATTGTGTGGCGGCGGATGTATTTTTATCTGCGGGCGTCATCGACATTACATCGGGCGTGACGCAAGTATCCCGGTGGACATTATCATTATCTTCCTTTTCTGATACAAGCTCGTAGCGACAGGTAAACGTCCTTTTGCCGTTGTGCGTCTGTACCTTGTTTTTCTCCTTGGCGGCAAACACAATGAGATTTTTTACATCCTTTATGTCAACGTGCATCTTTAAAAAATCAGTTGCTTCGAACGTAAATCTTATTGTCGCGCCACGGGTTTCCCCTTGTACCCGTAATGCGCCACTGGATGTGATGACGCCTTTTTCAATTAAAACGGGTTCCCACCCCGGCGCGCTTGCCGGTTTCGGTTGTTTTTTCAATACCGGTACTGAATTATAACACGGATGAATTGGCCAGGGGGGACCTAAGGCATCAAAGAGTACCCGTGAACCGTATGAATTCTCATAATAGAAAACATCTTTGCCACAGTTATTGCAAGTGGCATTGGGCACAGTGAACGAAGTGAAAGAGTCAAATTTATTCGTGGTTATTTTATGTTTTGATGTTTTCTTATAGTCATGAGACTCGTATTCTGAAGCGTGTTCTTCATCAACGGTGAGGGGAACAATGCGTCCTCTCATTTTTCTGAATATTGTGACGCTCATTGTTCTGGCCTCCCTTGGCAAAAATTACTGCGGTAGTGGTCGTGATGAGGTGACAACTGTTGCCGGCCACTTCCGATATGCTCCGAACTGAATGGAGGAAGTATAGCGTTGGCATTGTGTTTCGGTAAAACGCCAAGTTTACCAAATGACTAGATCTAAATTATCGTGATTTGTCACGCTTATTCCTCGATCATGCGGTATGTATAATTCCCTGAACTTTCCGAATATATTAGTTTATCCAGTATCTTCTCCGCTTCAGCCCGCGACAGACCTTTCTGAACCGTCAGCCAGCGGGCATTTCCTTTACGATCCTGAATTGACCAGGTTTTGGTTGAGTCGTGATTTTTGTGACGAATAACGATAATTGTGCTTCTAGTTGGTGTATACGATTGTGTGCCGCCTCCAATTCAGCAAGCAGCTCCGTCCTGGAGGGCTGGGGATGCTCTGCCTCCCTGATCTTCTTGTTTTCGCGGTAACGCCGTGCCCGTTCCGCAGCTGACAAGGCATTTCCGGTGCGGGGGCGGCCTCGCTGCCGCTTTATGCTGGTATCGTTCACGAGAGGCTCCTTTGCTGAAAACAATGAATATTTAGTGACGAGTCACGATAATTAAATCTAACACAAATAATGTGATGCGTCACATTATATATCCGTTTCTTAGCCTACCTGCCGCGATTCGGCAAAACGCCTCTTTTACCGAACGTTGCCGACTTATCCACCGTTTCTGTGGATAACGCTACATCCTGTGCCTGAACTGGTCGTCATGGCCACATGTTGTGTTGCTTTGCCCCGCGCTCGGCACCGGCAAGCGCCGGCGTCAACTTTGGCGTTCGTTGGCGATTCGGTTAAACTTCTATACAGGATTGTTTAACCGAACCGTGGCCGGCGCCAGAATAATTATTGTGAGCGATCACCTGGCGCGGTTGCGGCAAAATAGACACTGAAAGTCACTGATTGCGGATCACGAAAAAATGCGCCCTGCCCTCCTGCAAAACTCTCAGATTTTACGTAGCGCGATCGGCGGCGATCTGCTGGCCGGCGATGACCGCTACGTGCGCGCCCTCACCCTGCGCAACCGCGCCGCGCTGCATGGCGATCTGCCCTACTACCTGCTGCCGCCGGAAATCGCCGTGTTGCTGTCCTGTTGCCACGATCTGGAAAAGCGCACGCTGTTCGAGTTTTTGTGGAACACCGGCGCGCGAATCAATGAGGCACTGGCGGTAAGACCGGCGGACGTGGAATTTGATGCGGCGCCGGCGTTCGTCACGCTGCGTACCCTCAAGCAGCGGCTCAACCCCAGGGTTGGCCGGCCGCCGGCGCTGAAACTCAATGCACCGGGACCTACCGCCCGAACGGCCTCCCCGGTCAAACGCACGGTGGCGCTCGAGGACGGGCCCTTTGCTGCGCGGCTGCGCGATCACATCCACACCTTTACCGAGCACAAGACCAAGCCGATCTGGCCGGTGACCGATGACACCGCGCGCAACTGGTTGAAGAAGGTGCTCCGTGAGGCTGATCGTCAGGGCGTGCGGTTCAGCCTGGCGCGCGTCACCCCCCACACGTTCCGGCACAGCTTTGCGATGCATCTGTTGTTTCATGGGGTGGCGCCGCAGACGCTGCAGGCCGTGATGGGTCATAAGGATTTTAAATCGACGCAGGTCTACCTGAAGGTGTTTAGTCTCGACACGGCATCAGGCCGGGGAGGCGTGCCGTTCTCGATGGATGTCGGCGTGGCGGCGGAGATGCTGCAGCTGGTCGCAAATGGTGCAAAAAAGGTGTCTTATTAGTACCTTTTTGGTGTTTTATAAGTGCTTCTTTTACACTACCTGTCTGTCGGCATTCATAATGCAGTGCGTATTACTATATAGTTTTAAATTGGTACTAAATTAGTGATTTTATGGTGCTTTTTTGGTGTTATTGTGGCTCCAATTTGATGTGGTTGGGGTCGGCTTTAAAGCGTAGATGACGTGGCAAGACTGCGCCGGCGTACTGGAAAAATAACGTTTTTGCTGACACTGGCGCTGCTGCCCTATGGCCGATCCCACGTTGCAGCAACAGGGCGTCATGGTGATTATAGGCATGAACAGGCAAGCGATCGGCGCCATTCGCCAGCAGCCAAATTGTCCGAGTGATCCCATCGACAAAATCAAGCGCAGGAACTGGCAAGCCACGCTCTAGAATATATCTACATGTCGGAGTGGCCAGCGGCACCGGGTTTCCCGCGCCAATGCTAAAGCATCTTTCTGCTTCGTGAAATTTGTGGTCACGGCGCCAGGCGGCCTCATCACCGCGGCTGAGCTCAGGCACAATGGAATTCGGCGTGTTACGCCAGGCCGACAGCAACTTATCCCTATCGGCTACGACGATGTAATGCTCACTGGTGTCAGAAATCTCCTGCTCCATATAGGAAAATTCACCCTGCCGCAGCGGAATTTTGAATCGGCAATAAATAATGTCGTTATACCTGCAGCTGTACACCCCTTCGATCAGGTGTACCGGATAGTCTTTAATGGCAACGTGTTTACCGATTAGATCAGGTGTCATATCGGTTCCTTTATTAGATCATATTGATGCCAAAACGATACCATTAATATACCGGTTTGACGCCTTTAGTCACACTGACACAAGCCCTTCCTGGCGTATGTTACTGGCGGGCGTTGAAGTCCTGAACGGCAGGTGGACAATCTGGCAGTGGACGCCATTGCTTGTTTCTGAGGGGGAAGGAAAATACGGGCCAGGAGAAAGGCCCCAAACTCTTCCGAATCAGATGCGGTGTCATATGATGTTTAAGTGGTGTAATTATGGTGCTAAAAAGGAGCCTTTATGGCTCCTTTTTGGTCTTTCTTTGATGCCTTAATCCCCGTGCTCATCATAAAACTTCAATGCATGCCGGATCATATTGAGTTTAGAGCGGTTGGTTTTTTTGCATAGCTTCTCCAGCAACTCATACTCATATTGATTGAACGGCACACGGATGGCCTTGTAATCACGCGGTGCTTCACTGTCGGTTTGCTTTAGCGGCCTAACGACATGATCAGCTGCCGCTGCAAATTCTTCGATGCGTTTTTCCACTGCCGCTGGAGTGACGACGGGTTCCCTGCGCTTTACCATGTCATCAACTCCTTCACCAGACATTGAATTTCGGCTTTGGCTTTCGAATTATCCATTTCGACCACGCCACGCCCTTCGGACATACAATCCCGATAAACCTTGCGGTCACGCACCACCGTGCTCATCAACCCCAACTCAGGGAAGTCTTTGAGGTACTCTTTGGCTTCCTGGATCTCGTTGATGACTGGATTGGACGGCGCGAGCGTCAGCATGGCGATAGCCTTCAGCTTGGGATTGAGATCCTTAGCTTCCGTCATAATTTCTGTCAACCGTGGCAGCGTATCTAAATCGGGTTGTGAAGGGCGGAAAGGGACCAGCAGCACATCGGCTGACGTCATGCCCGTTCTCAGCTCTCGACTGTCACGACCAGCAGTGTCAACAACTACGTATTCATAGCGCTTATCGAGATCGAGTAGCGTATCGCGAATGTTATCGAATTTCTGAATGCAGTGGATAGGTGCTATACCTTCGATCGCATTACGGTCAGCAATCCAGTTAGATGCGGTTCCTTGACGGTCAGAGTCGACCAGCATCACATCATGCCCTTGTCGTGACAATTCTGCTGCAATATTGACTGCTGTCGTTGATTTACCGCAACCGCCTTTTTGACTTCCAATTAGTATAATCATGGTGCTTAATTGGTTCCTTGTTGGCTCCTGTTGGGTGTTAATTTAGTGCCGCTTTGGTGCTCTGTCAATACATTGTAGAACCTCAGTTTGAGGAATGACCTGTTACTATGGGCGTGCCCCGATGGGGACGGCTGTCGTGCTACGCAGGGAGCCGGCCGGCCGTCTCCCCCCTGCGGGCTTCCATCCTCACGCAACCCCGCTTGCAGCCGGCTGCGCCGGCGCCGCCCTCACTGTCCTGCAGCCAGGCTGCAGGACGCTGTAGACGCCCCGCCGACCGCTGTCGCGCCGTCGTGTCGGGTTGATCCGTGTTCAACCTTCCAGGGTGCTTTAGCCGTACTAAGTCTTCCCGCCGCAACTGATAACAGCACAGCGTCTCGCTTGAACACCAAGGGGTGTATGAACTCCGCCAAAAACTTTTTCCTCCCTTCGGTCAAAAAAACTTTTTGTCTCCGCCCCTTGGTGCCGCTCTTCGCCGTGCTGAATCAGTTTATTGCGACGGCGAATACTCACAGCGGCATCAGTTATCACCCCACGGAGGATTCCACATGGCTCAACAAAACGTCAAAGGCGCGACATCGAAGCCTACAGCAGCATCCGCACAGACCAACAGTGCTCTGACCACCCCGCAGGTGTATGACCTGTTTTGCTATGTGAAGGCGGTGTGCGGTCGTTCGACCGGCACCATTGAACCCCCGGTTGTACCGGCAGGGGCGGAAGAGGTGTTCGCTGACTTTGGGGATTTCGACACCATTTCGGTGTGGATCGTCGGGGGCTGGCCGGTGGCTGCCAGCGATCAGATGACGATGACCCACTGGCGCATGAATTCAGGGCAATAAAAAAGCGGCATCGCTGCCGCTTTCTCACCGCCAGCGCGGAAGCGTCAACTTCTGACGCTGGCTCAACAGGCAATTATCAACGGAGATACACCATGTCTATGACTGAGTATAAAGCACCAACCAAGGGCAAGACAACCCGTCCGGCCAAAACCACCAAGAAAAACGCGCTCTCTGAAAAAATCGAGGCGGCGCTGGCCAAGGCCGTGCGCAAAACCGCCACGCTCGGCCAGCTGGTGCTGACTGACCTGAACGTGCGCAAGAAAAAGTCCTCGCAGACGTCGATCGAGGGGCTGGCCGCTTCCATCCGTTCAGCCGGTCTGCTGATGAATCTGGTCGTGTTCGAAATGGAGGATGGCCGGTACGGCGTTGCCGCCGGTGAGCGTCGAACGCTGGCGCTGCGCTGGTTGATGTCACTTGATAAAGACGCCGACAAGACCACCCCGGACGGCATCGTGACCGACGATTACCCGGTTGAAGTGCTGGTCGTCAGCCGGGTGATGGCGCGCGTGGTGTCGATGATGGAGAACAGCCAGCGCGAACAGATGCACCCGGCCGATCAGGTTACGGCGTTCCGCGACCTGTCGGCAGACGGGCAAACTCCGGCGCAGATCGGCGATCTGCTGGGGTTCAGCACGCGCCACGTTCAACGCTGCCTGCGTCTGGCAACGATGGCGCCGGTGCTGCTCGATGCGCTGGCCGACGACCAGATCACCCTCGACCAGCTGCAGGCGCTGTCGGCCACCGAAGATCATCAACGTCAGTGTGACGTGTGGGAAAACGCGCACGGCTGGGCGGCTGCGCCGCAGCACTTGCGCGAGGCGGTGCTAAAAGGCGAAGTCTCGGCCAGAGACAACAACCAGCTGACGTTCGTCGGGCGCGAGGTCTACGAAGCGGCGGGCGGCACCTTAAAATTCGACCTGTTTACCGACGAGGGCTTTTTGACCGAACCGGCGATGCTGGAACGACTTGCCCGTGAAAAATTGCACGCGCTGGCACAGCAGGTGGCCGAGGACGAGGGCTGGAGCTGGGCGGAAGGGCGCATTTCGGCCATTAAAACGTGGGGTGAGGATGCGGAGCTGTATCGCGAGCTGGCCGAACCGCAGCCGGAATTTACCGCTGACGAACAGACCGAGATAGCCCGGCTGAAAGCGCGGTTCCGCGAGCTGGAAGCGGCATTCGAGGCGGCGGATGGCGATACCGATACCCACGCACTGAACGTCGAGAGCGATGCTGTCGAAGCCGATATTGCGCGGTTGACCGCGCAGGCAATCGTCCGTGCATGGCCGCAGGCGATGCGCAGCAGCGGCGGGGTAGTGGCGTCCCTGCGTGACGGGGAGGTGGTTTACCAGCGCGGGATCGTGCTGCGGGCGAGCGAAGCAACCCCCGGGAATGGCGCTGATGACAACGGCGAGGGCGCAGCGACCACTGAGGCGGCGGCACCGAAAACCAAGGAGAAAGGGCTGTCGGCGGCGCTGATCACCAGCCTGTCGGCGGAGCGCACACTGGCGGTGATGGGCGCGCTGGTCGAGAACCCGACCGTCG
Organism: Serratia sp. 2C06; assembly: GCF_050037615.1. NCBI lineage: Bacteria > Pseudomonadati > Pseudomonadota > Gammaproteobacteria > Enterobacterales > Yersiniaceae > Serratia > Serratia sp. 2C06. The sequence continues at coordinate 86,213 of NZ_CP188298.1, forward strand.
CGCTGGCGCTGCACACCCACTCGCTGGCCGTGAAGGTGTTCGGTTCGCGTTACGCCGGATCGCTGCTTCAAACCAGCCTGACCCCAAAACGTGGGGAGCTGCTGACCAAAGCCCCGACGGCAGAAGGGAGCCGCGCCGATCGCCAGTTGGGCGAGCTGCACGCGCAGTGGGAGGCGAAATTGCCGCCGGAGTGGAATACCGATTTTTCATGGTTGCTGACGTGGGAACAGGCCGAGGTCGTGGCGCTACTGGCATACTGCGTCGGCCTGTCGCTCGATGCCGTGCAGCTGTGGCCTTCGAAGGATGGCAAAGTCGGCGATGCCCTGACGCCGCTCGAACACGCGCTGGATTTCACGCTGCGCGACTGGTGGCAACCGACCAAGGCCAATTACTTCGGGCGCATCAGCAAGGAGCTGATGAGCGATGCACTACTTGATGCCGGGAAGGTGGCGCAGGCGGCCTCGGTGCTCAAGATGAAGAAGGGCGACGCCGCGCAGCTGGCCGAGGACGAACTGACCGCCGGCGGCTGGGTGCCGGAGTGCCTGCTGCCGCTGGCCGAGGACACCACCACCTTACAGGACGCTGACAACAGCGCCGCCGCCTAACCGACAGGGAGCTGCCGCCCATCGGGCGGCAGAAAACAGCGATGAAAAATGCATTCAATCTGGAAACACTGACGGCGATGAGCGCCGACGAACTGGAGCAGTACCGCGATCGGGGCAGGGAGTACCGGGTGATGCTCAACTGCGCTGTGCTGGGGCAACTGGCGCTGCCGGAAGGCTGGCATGTGGTGGCAGAAGAGGGCTGCGAGTTCTGCGGGCGCGTGCCGGTGGTGTGCCGAATAAGTCCGGCAGGCGATGAGGCGACGGCGCTCTATTTGTGCAGCGCGGGCGCGGAGGTGCCGAACTGGTCAATGACGCTGCCGTTTGACGGCGGTCAGTCGCTTGCGTGGCTGTATCTCGATGAGCATTACACCCCGGCCACGGTCAACCGGGTGCTGCATACCGTGGCGGGCTATTACCGGTTGGGGTTCTGGCGGCCGGAAACGCTGGCGGTCGCGCTGCGGATGGGAGGGCATTGCCTGTGATCCCGAACCATCTTGCTCTGGTGCCGTGGCACCCGTATCGGCAGGCCGTCTGGCAAGCCATCGCACAGGTCGAAGCTCGCCGTGAGGCAGGCAGGCGGTTACCCGTTTACACCTATGCCACGGCGTTTTTCCGCCAGTTAACCGGGCGGCACACAATTTCAGCCAAGGACATCCGCATGATAGACGTGACCTACCGGCCCGGCGATCGTCGCCGCGCCACGCGCAAGGAAGACTATATCGACGCACTCGACACGCTGATTGCCAGCCGGGGCGAGCACTGTTATTCCCCGTTGCCGGGCGACACCCGTGACACGCTGTTCCCGGAAGTGAACCGCCGCCGTCGGCAGCGCTTCGAACACCGGCTGACGATGAAACACACCCGTCAGGCGCGCATCGATGCCACACTCCGGCGGCACAAGCGGCGACGTTACCAGGTGCGGCTGGCGCAGGCGGAAATCGAGCTGGCGTTCATCACGCCGGGCGAGCTTGACCGCTGGGTGCGGCGTGCGCAGCAGCAGGGACTGGCCGAGGATGACCTGAGCGGGCTGGTGCTGGCGTGGACGGCGCGGTTTCCCTGTCTGGACGAACTGGATAGTTACCTCTGGTCGGCCATGCCATTCTGGGAGGCGCGTCTTCAGGTCAGTCTGATCAGCGCGGAATTGTCCCCTGAAGCGCATATCGATAACGCGGCGCGGCTGCCGAATCGCCTGGTAGGCCGCTAAACCCCGGACAACAGGCTGCAGTGGCTGCGCCACTGCGGCTTGTTGCTCTCTTATTCCTGTACCAGGTCTGTCTCTTCTTTCAGTTGGGGAGAAGACTCCTGTTGATAGAGCCGCGGTGACGGTCGGGCATGGATGTGCTGCTTCTGAACGATTTGCCTGGCGAAACGATGCGACGGTGGGCGTCCGGGCGCGCTGTCGTGCTGCGCATGGCGCCGGCAAGCCGTCGCCCCCCTGCGGGCGTCCATCGCTGACGCAAAAGGCACGCTTGCAGCCGGCGGTGCCGGCGCCGCTTCCCACTGTTCCTCGCCCAGGCGAGGAACGCTAAAGACGCCCCGGCTTTTCGCCGTGTCGGGTGTGTTCCTGCTCAGCTTACCGGTGGTTATCTCTCATCAGCCCCTTGCGCGGCCGCTTTTGTAGCACCGTCGCCCGTGTGCCCGCAAGGGTGAAGTGCACGCCGCAAGCGGCGCCCTTGCTGTCACCCGTTCGCCGTCGCTACGTCAGCTTTTTTGCCGCGAAAGGATCCGACGAGAGATAAATCAACCACCCAGGAAGGAAAGCAGCATGAACACACAAAACGTCAACGTCAAAACCGCCGCTCAGGAACGCTCTGAAAGATATGGGTGGACGGAAGCCTATGGTTGGGGCTTGTCGCCTGCTGAACGTATTGCTGAGCAACAGGGCTATCTGAACGAGCTGCACCATTTTAACGATCAGTGGAAACCGGAAAGAGCGCAGCGGCTGATGGAGCTGCTGATGACTATCGCCGATAACGTGCTGGACTCGGTGACGAACTGGAACGACGTGGGTGCTTTTGGTGATAAGCCCGCGTTCCTTACATGATCGTGCGTTGCTGGCTGGACGCGATGGCGTTGGCGCCAGAGATGTGCGGCGAAATGGGCAGCAACGCCGTGGCGTATGTGCTCGAAAACTTGGAGGGGAAATTTGAGTTTGAATGTGCGATGGCCCGGATGGATCGCCCATAACTTATACCGTCCGGGCGGCGGTGCTGCTGCCCGGACTATCACTAGAAGGAGATAAGACGATGAAACAGAGCATCAACACTGCCGCCAAAGGATCGCCTGATGATTGGGATGTAAAAGCCTGCCTGTTCGTTACTCAAGAGATAGGCCGCTTTTCTGTCAAATTCTCGGCGCCATGCATCGGGGGCACGGTGAACCTGAATTGCAGCCACATCACCAACGCCTGTAATCGGTTTGATGCCGTGGCGCGATTCGTGCGAGAAACCCGCGCGCAGGGTTGCACGGTGTACGCCGTGGAACAGCTCGAGCCTGTGCGCCCCGTTTGCCTGAGCACAACCGGGTATCGCTTTATGCAAAAGGCTTCATCTGGCTGTGTCTTGATACCGGCGTTTTCGTCGAGGTGTCAGACGATGGCCGGATGCGGCGCGGGGACGATGGCCGCCAGTTGCCTTACTACGGCACGTTGACCCGCATTTAACCGGTGGCAAGCCACCCTAACAGAGGAGAAAAAACGATGTATCAGACCGAAATCAGCACCGAAAACCGCATGGCGTGGGATGCGAGCACCGAGGCTGCGTACTGGCAACGGCGCGAGCAGCAGGCACGCAGCGACGTGGAAGAAATCACGCTGGCGGCGTTTATGGATGCCATCGCAGTGATGTACCCGAAAGACTGGGAGGGCGACGCACATAGCGAAACTTTCAAGCTGGCCGAAATGTACTGCGGGGACGTTGCCTACATTTTTGCAAAAGTCGGCGATCGCTATTTTAAGTTCCGCGATGTGGTGACGTTATCGCACAGCGCCATTCTGGCGCGGATCAATAAGGAGGTGTTAAGCCGGGAGACGCAAGCCCGTAAATGAAAAAAGCAGCGTTTCCGCTGCTTCCTCATGCCGGTTTACCCCTAGGAAAGTTAGACCGGCGTTCTATCAAACTACATGGAGTCTCAACCATGAAATCAACAGACCCAAGCATCATGACAGTAACCGACGAGTATGTAAAGCGCCTGCAGGCTGAGTGCGAGCAGGTGAAACGCCAGCGGCGGATCGCGCGCGGCGATATAGCCGCCGCCGACGTCGATCCGGACCTGCGGTCGTTCGGGCGTCATATCGCCGGATGTGTTCGCAAGGGCAAATCGGTGCGGGTGCCGTCGATGCGGGGCAGTGAGTGGGGGCACGTTCTGCGTGCGCTGGAGTTAACGCGGGCAATGGCCTGATAACGCGAGCCGCCCCATTTCGGGGCGGCTATTCACTGACCCGGAGGTTAATTGATGTCACAACTCTCTTTTGATGCCCTGTTTTCCGTGCCCGTCGATGCAGTGCGCCCGGCGGAAAAGAACGTCAGGGCTGATGCGTTAGAACCGTCAAAATCCGCCGACCCTGTACCGGGACGGAAACGGACACTCACCGGCGATGATCCGCGCAAGGCGTTTTTGAGTACGTTTCGTGAAACGGCGCGTTATCACCATCGCTACGAAGTGTTCAGCGATTTTGTGAAACTGACGGCCTGTGCGCTGGAAAATCTGCTGTTAAAGTCGCCGGACATCGAGGCGGAGTATCTGGCCACCATCCAGCGCTATGAGAAAGCCGACCAGCAGCGCATGGCGCAGTTGTATTCATGGCTGATCATCGGGCTGGATCAGGGCATGGGGGACTTTCTCGGCTCGCTGTTTATGGAGCTGGAGCTGGGCAGCGGCAACATCGGCCAGTTTTTCACGCCGTTTCATCTCTCCGAGCTGATGGCGGGACTGGTAGCCGGTGATCGGCTGGCGGCGTTGGAAAATGAACCGTATATCACGCTGTCCGAACCGACCTGCGGCGCGGGCGGAATGGTGATCGCGTTTGCCAAAGTGATGCTGGCGCGGGGCTATAACCCGCAAACGCAGCTGCGCGCCGACTGCGTGGACATCGATCCGGTGGCGGCGCGGATGTGTTACATCCAGCTGTCGTTGTTGGGTATCCCGGCGCGCGTAGTGATCGGCAACAGCCTGACACTGAAGTATCAGCGCGAGATGTATACGCCGTTTTGGTATCGCGTGACGTCCACGCGCTGGCCGATGTATCGCTAACACCCGAGGCGGGCAGGGCGATCCTGCCCGATAACGCATGGCAGAAAACGACACGCTGCCGTTACCGGGCGAATTTACCGATCGGGGCGGGAACACGGGGCGTTTGATGACGACGCCGTGTGCTACCTGGAAACGGAGGAGGGCACGCCGCCCTTTTTCCGGTGGCGGTGACTCCGGTCAGCACCGCGCGGTAAAAGACGAACAGAACGAAAGGCCGGAGCCTGCGGCACCGGCCATTCTTTCTCTTCTCGCACGCTGTCACAAAGGCCCAATGGCGGTTTTTATACCTCTCACTTTCCGGCTGCCGGTATTTCTGGGGTGAATCGGGTTTCCGCATGATGCCTGGGCGTGCCCTTCGGGCCCGGCTGTCGTGCTGCGCAGGGAGCCGGCACGCCGTCTCCCCCCTGACGGGCTTCCATCCGTCACGCGATGGGCACGCTTGCAGCCGGCGATGCCGGCGCCGCTTTTCACTGTCCCTCGCCCTGGCGAGGAACGCTAAGGTCGCCCCGGCTTGTCGCCGTGTCGGCCGTGTTCCTCCTCGCTGCGTTTCCGGTGCGCCATCGGACGGCCGTTCCCTGGCGGAGGGCTGTTCGTAGCACCGTCGCCCTTTGCCGCCAGGGAACTCACCGAACGATGGAATAACCACCAGAGAGGAGCAAGAGCAGGATGAACACGCAAAACGTCAACACCGCCACCAAAGAATCTTCCAAACGATGGGCGGGAAAATACCCCGACGCGGAAAGCATCATGATCCGTCAACTGGAATTGATGGAGGAATTGCACGGCGTGTATTTGTCTTCTGACGAATTGGCGCAATCGCTGTATGAAATTTTTAACACGATGACGGATCGGGTGGTGTTTAACGGCGTCGATAACTCGCCGTCCGATAAACCGAAAATTGCGTATGCCGTCGCGCAACATTGGATTAAGGCGCAGCGTTTGGCCGGTGCGTATTTTGGCGAGACCGGCGTCACTGCCTGGGAACATGCGCGTTATCGGCTGCACCTTCAGCTGGCTATCAATCACTCATACCGTTAATTCATCGCCGGTCTAAAAAATTGTCCGGCTTTACTCAAAGAGAAAGGAGAATATCATGCGTCTGACTTCCCGTTTTGGCCGTTATAACGCCATTCGTAAAGACCGCCCGTTAACCAACGACGAATTAATGAACGTGGTGCCGAGCGTGTTTTCAGAAGATAAACACGATTCGCGCAGTGACCGCTATACCTACATTCCCACCATTACGCTGCTCGATAAATTACGCGAGGAAGGTTTTCAGCCGTTTTATGCCTGCCAGACCCGCGTTCGTGATGAAAGCAAACGCGGGCATACCAAACACATGCTGCGGCTGCGTCGGGAAAATATGATTGTCTCCGGCAATAAGGAAGTCCCCGAAATCGTATTATTGAACAGCCACGACGGAAGCAGCAGTTACCAAATGATTCCCGGTATGTTCCGCTATGTCTGCGCCAACGGAATGGTATTTGGTCAATCGTTCGGTGATGTTCGTGTACCGCATAAAGGCGACGTAGTCGGGCAGGTGATTGAGGGCGCCTATGAAGTGCTCGGCATATTTGACCGCGTCGATAATGACCTCGATACCATGAAATGCATTTCACTGACCGAGCGCGATCAGGAATTATTTGCGCGGGCGGCGTTAAGTTATCGCTACGAGTATGAAGATAAATCCCCAATCACGCCGTCCCAGGTTTTGCGTCCGCGACGGCGTGAAGATTACGGCAATGATTTATGGACGACATTCCAGCGCGTTCAGGAAAACATGATTAAAGGGGGATTGCCCGGTAAAAGCGCGACCGGGAAAAATACCCGGACTCGGGCGGTCAACGGTATCGATGCCGATATTAAACTGAACCGTGCGTTATGGCTGATTGCGGATGAATTCAAAAACCGAATGAAGTAACAGGGTGCCCCGGTAATGACGCCCATCAATACCGGGGCCGAACACTGCTACAGAACGTGCAGTTAATACAACGCGAACAGTATGAAATAACGGGGTGAAAGATGCAAACGGAAAATTTACGGGTATGCAGTACGGCACATTTTACATCGGAAGATAACGAGCTGTTAGCGACAATGGCAGGGCAGGCGGCTTTTAGTTCCTGGGTGGTTAACATCCAGTACGGTTATATTCTGGTGCTGACGGATTATCGCTGGCGGCTGCGGGTATTAAAGTCGCAAGGGGCATCAAAGGCGCTGAGGCGGTTTTTAATTCACCAGATAAAATATCTCCGTACAGGCTACATCCATTTTGATTGTGATGCGCCTATTCTCTCCGGCCACGAGGTTTTTGAGTGGTAGCGCGCTGATAAGAGCCGTCCCCATCGAGGGGGCGGCTCTTATTCTCCCCGCCCGCCCAGCGGGAAATACATTTCCCGCTCCCGCTGCCCCAAAGGGGCGCCCAGGTTAGCACCAAAAAACGCGACCGTTTTTTGGTGGTGTGCGTTAACTCTGCGAGCCGCTTACCCACATCTACACAATCGACGTTATTTCACCTTGCCCCGGTGAAATAACCGCTCCCGTTCGTTTCCCATTAAGGTGATGGGAAACTTCACTGGCTTTTTCTTATGTGCATATGTGGATA